>CAZCFU010000063.1:0-7606 GCA_964498005.1 uncultured Oscillospiraceae bacterium
ACACTGAACGATAACGGTCAAATCATTGGTGAATTATATGTCTTTTGGCAATTGGGTGATAAAGATTTTGCAGATGGAAAAAACAGAGCGTACTTATGTGCGTTTCGAATTAAAAGCGAATATCGTGGAAAAGGCCACGGGAGTTTTTTATTAAAAGAGGTTTTGGAATACATCAAGAATAAAGGCATTCAAATTGCAACAATCGGCGTTGATGAGACAGAAGAGCATAATATTAGAATGTACCATAAATTCGGTTTTACAAATAAGATAAAAGATTGTTTTGAAGACCCGTGCAATGTCGATAGTGAGATGAAGCCTAAGGCGAGTCCTTGTTTTTGGCTTCTTGCTAAAAGTCTATAGGCGTTTAGCAGCACGAAAGGTAAATGGGCTAGAAAAGCCGTGAAAGGAGACCCGCGCCATGCTAAATCTGCTGTACGCCCGGGCCGGACAGGACATCCGGGGGGAGCTTTTGGAGCGGATGGGCCGCTCTCCCGCCCGCCGCCGTCTGCTGATCGTCCCCGAGCAGTATTCCCACGAGACGGAGCGAGCGATGTGCGCCGCGCTGGGGGACGTCATTCGCCCTGCGGGCGAACGACCGTCCCGGCGGTCTGCCGACCGCCCCAGTGCCTCCATGGAATGCGAGGTATTGTCCTTCACCCGGCTGGCGGGGCGGCTCACCGACGCCGCCGGAGGCGGGGCCGCCCCCATGCTGGACGCCGGGGGGCGGATGCTGCTGATGTACGCCGCCCTGCGGAAGGTGTCCGACGCACTGACCACCTACCGCGCCCCCTCCCGGAAGCCCGCGTTCCTGACGGGCCTGCTGGCTACGGTGGACGAGTGCCGCTCCTACCGGGTGGAGCCGGAGGCGCTGATCGCCGCCGGGGAGGAACTGGGGGGCCGCCAGGGGGACAAGCTGCGGGATCTGGGGCTCATTTACGCCGCTTACCGGGCCATGGAGCAGGGAGGGGCCGCCGACCCCCGGGGCCGCCTTGACCGGCTGGCCCAGCAGCTCCGGGACACCCGCTGGGGGGCGGGGATGGCCTTCTACGTCTATGGCTTCACCGACTTCACCCCCCAGGAGGAGCGGGTGCTGTCCGCCCTCATGGCCCAGGGGGAGCTGACGGTAGCCTTTGTGCGCGACACCGGGGACGACCCAGCGGGCATCTTCCAGCCCGCCCTCCGGGCCGCTCGACGGCTGAGCCATCTGGCAAAGGACAACGGCGCATTTCTGCTGGAGGAAACGCTGGACCGTCCCCTGCCCCGCCACCCCTCCCTGGCCTTTCTGGAGCAGAACCTGTTTGGCCCCATGCCCGAGGCCCCCTGGCAGGGGGAGTGCGCCGTCGCCCGGATCACCGCCGCCACGCCCCGCCAGGAGGTGGAGTGGTGCGCCGCCGAGATCCTGCGCCTGCTGCGGGAGGAAAACTACCGCTGCCGTGACATCGCCGTGTGCGCCCGAAAGCTGGACGGGTACGGTGAGCTCATCGACAGCGTATTCGCCCGGTACGGCGTGCCCGTGTTCCTGTCCGCCATGGAGGACGTGCTGGAAAAGCCGGTGCTGGCCCTGGTGACCTCCGCCCTGGCCGCGGCGGCGGAGGACTACCCCTATGAGGAGCTGTTCCGCTACCTGAAAACCGGGCTGACGGGCATCACAGACGAGGAGCGGGATCTGCTGGAAAATTACGCCCTCACCTGGGATTTGAAGGGCTCCGCCTGGACACGGAAAAAGCCCTGGGATATGCACCCCGAGGGCTACGGCAGGGAGTTCACCGAGGAAGATACCGCCTTCGTGGCGTGGCTGGACGAACTGCGGCGAAAGGTCATCGCCCCCCTGGAAGCCCTGCGGAAAAACAAGGACAAGACGGGCCGCGGCCGCGCCCTGGCCCTCTACCAACTGCTGGACGACATCGACCTGCCCACCCGGCTGGCCCAGCGGGCGGACAACCTGGAGGCCCGGGGCGACCGGAACACCGCCGCCCAGTACCGCCAGCTGTGGGACATTCTGGTGGGCGGGCTGGAGCAGTGCGCCCTTCTATTAGAGGAAACAGAACTGGAGCTGGACGAGTTCTCCCGGCTGTTCTCCCTGGTGCTGAGCCAGTACGACGTGGGGGCCATCCCTGTCTCCCTGGACGCGGTGACGGTGGGGGACGCCCCCCGCATGGCCCACAAGGAGGTCAAGGCGCTGTTCCTGCTGGGGGCGGACAGCAATTCCATCCCCGACTGCGCCCCCTCGCCGGGGCTGTTCTCCGACCAGGACCGGGACGCGCTGGCCGCCATGGAGGTGGAGCTGGCCCCCCGGCAGGAGGACAAGCTCCGCCGGGAGATGACCATCGCCTACGAGACCTGCGCCCGCCCCTCCCAGCGGCTGTATGTCAGCTATGCCGCCGGGTCTGGGGACAACCAGAAAACGCCCTGCTTCCTCTGGGAGCGGCTGGCGGCGCTGTTTCCCGATGGCCCGGTGGCGGATGGGGCCGATCCCCTGGCCCGGCTGTCCGCCCCGGACGCGGCGCTGGAGCTGGCAGGCCGTGACCCGGCTGTGGCCGGCGCCCTGCGGCAGGTGCCGGGACTGGCCCCTCGGGTGGAGCGGATTCAAAACGCGTCCCATTGGCGGCGGGGCCGGCTGTCCCGGCTGGCGGTGGACGAGCTGTTTGGCCCGGTGGTGCCCATGTCGGCCACAAGGCTCGATCTCTACAACTCCTGCCACTTCAGCCATTTCCTCCGCTTCGGCCTGGACGCCAAGCCCCGTCAGAGGGCCGCGTTCCGTCCCTCCGACTACGGCACCTTTGTCCACGACGTGCTGGAGAACACCCTGCGGGAGGCGAAACGCGCGGGCATTCCGCTGGACAACACGGAAGAAGTCCGCCGCCTGTCCCAGGAGGCCGCCGACCGCTACGAGCGGGAGGTTTTGACCGGCCTGGACGGCGAGACCGCCCGGTTCCGTTACCTGTTTGAACGCATGAAGCGGGCCGCCCTGGACGTGACACAAAGCGTATGCGCGGAGCTGTCCGTCTCCGATTTCACCCCCGCCGCCTTCGAGCTGGGCTTTGGCCGGGGCAAGGAGCTGCCCCCGGTGGAGGTGGAGCAGGGGGTGAGGCTCCGCCTCTCCGGCTTTGTGGATCGGGTGGACGAATGGCTCCACGACGGCAAGCGCTACCTTCGGGTGGTGGACTACAAGACAGGCAAAAAGAGCTTCGACTTTGCCGACGTGGAGGACGGACGGGGCCTGCAGATGCTGCTCTACCTCTTCGCTCTCAGCCGGGAGGGGGAGCGGGCGCTGGGCCCCGGGGAGATCGTCCCGGCGGGCGTGCTGTACGTCCCGGCCCGCACCCCCCTGGTGGACGGCGAGCGGGGCATGACCGATGAGGACATCCAGCGGTCCCGGGACGGGCTGCTGCGCCGCCAGGGGCTGGTGCTGGACGATTCGGCGGTGCTGTCCGCCATGGAACACGCGGCCGGGGCGTTCCGCTTCCTGCCCGTCAGCACGGGCCGGGGCGGCGGCGACTACCTGGTCACCCCCGAGCAGATGGAGCTGCTGGACGAATATATCACGGACGCGCTGAAGCGCGCCGCCGGGGAGCTGGCGGCGGGCAACATCGACGCCGACCCCTACTGGCACAACGCCGACAAGAATCCCTGCCGCTGGTGCGACTACCGGGCCGCCTGCCACTTTGAGGAGGGCTGCGGGGACGCGCGCCGCTACCGGCGCGGGGTAAAGTCGGCGGAATTCTGGAGCTGGCTGGCTCGAAAGGAGGAGGACGGACATGGCGATTGAGCTGACCCGTCAGCAGCTTGCCGCGGTGGAAAACCGGGGGGGCGACTTGCTGGTGTCCGCCGCCGCCGGGTCGGGCAAGACGAGGGTGCTGGTGGAGCGTCTGATGGGCTACGTGGAGCGGGGAGAGGATATCGACCGCTTCCTGGTCATCACCTTCACCAACGCCGCCGCCGCCGAGCTGCGGGACCGCATCGCCGCCGCCATCCACGCCCGCCTTGCCCAAAGGCCGGGGGACCGGCACCTGCGGCGCAGCGCCACCCTGGTGTACAAGGCCCCCATCTGCACCATCGACGCGTTCTGCCTGGACTTCCTGCGCCAGTGGGGGCATCTGGCGGATTTAGACCCTGACTTCCGTCTGTGCGATGAGGCGGAGGGGGACGAGCTGCGCCGCCGCGCCCTGGAGGAGGTGCTGGAGGCGCGGTACGCCAACATCGCGGATGACGCCCCCTTCGCCGCCCTGGTGGACGCCCTGGCCGGGGAGCGGGACGACCAGACCCTGGAGGACGTGGTGCTGTACGTCCACCAACAGGTGCAAGCCCAGGCTGACCCAGGAAGCTGGCTGGCAGAGCGTAAGCGGGACTTCGTATTCCCGGAGGGCGTGGGCCCGGAGGACACCCCCTGGGGGAAGGCCCTGCTGGCCGACGGCTGGGAGCTGGCGGACTACTGGCTGGGGGCGCTGAAAAACCTGCGGGACGAGATCTACTTTGACGAGCTGCTGACCAAAAACTACGCCCCCACCCTGGGGGACACCATCGACGCGCTGGAGCGGCTGCGCTCCGCCCTGGGCCGGGGCTGGGACGAGGCGGCGGCGTGCTTCCCCATCCCCTTTCCCCGCCCGGGGACCAAGCGGGGCGACTACGACGAGGGGCTGAAGGCCCGCATGACCGCCCAGCGGGATCAGTGCAAGGCCCAGATGAAAAAGCTGGGGGAGCGGTTCGACGTAACAGCAGCCCAGGCCATGGACGACCTGCGGGCTGTCGGCCCCGCCATGGCGGCGCTTCTGGACGTGACGGCCCAGTTCGACGGAGCCTTCACCAAGCTCAAGCAGCGCCGCCATCTCATCGACTTTGCCGATGGGGAGCATTTGGCGGTGCGGCTGCTGACTGACCCGGACGGCTCGCCCAGCGACCTGGCCCGGGATGTGGGAAAGCAGTTCGTGGAGATCATGGTGGACGAGTACCAGGACACCAACGCCGTCCAGAACGCCATTTTCGGGGCGCTGTCTCCTGGTGACAACCTGTTCATGGTGGGGGACGTGAAGCAGTCCATCTACCGCTTCCGCCTGGCGGAGCCGGGTATCTTCCTGGACAAATACGAGCGCTTCCCCCCGGCGGAGGGGGCCGCCCCCGGCCAGGGGCGGAAGATCCTGCTGTCGGACAACTTCCGCTCCCGGCCCGAGGTGCTGGACGGGGTCAATTTCATCTTCCGCAATGTGATGACCCGGGCCGCCGGTGAACTGGATTACACGGATGACGAGGCCCTGCGCCCGGGCCGCGCCGACCTGCCCCCGGACGGGCGGTACCGCGTGGAGCTCAACTGCGTGGACCTGTCCACCCTCACCGATGATGGGGACGAGGAAAAGACGGATAAGGACCTGGTGGCCGCCCGGGCCGCCGCGAAACGTATCCGGGAGCTGCTGGACAATGGCCCCCCCATCGGGGAGCGCCCCCTGCGGGCGGAGGACATCGTCATCCTCCTGCGCTCACCGAACCCGGTGCTGCGGTATTACGCCGCCGCCCTGGACGAGCTCTCCATCCCCTGGAGCGCCGACGGGGGCCAGGAGTTCTTCGGCACCACCGAGATCTCCGTGGTCATCGCCCTGCTCCAGGTGCTGGACAACCCCCGGCAGGACGTGGCCCTGCTGGCCGCCCTGCGCTCCCCCCTGTTCGACTTCACCCCCGACCGGCTGGCCCGCCTCCGGGCGGGGAGCGGCGGCACGGTGTACGACTGCCTCGCCGCCGGGGCGGAACGGGGGGAGGAGGACTGCCTGTCCTTCCTGGCCCTGCTGGGCGAACTGCGGGAGCTGGCGGCGGAGGAAGGCGGCCACCGGCTGCTGTGGTACATCTACGGCAAATTGGACGCGCCCGCCGTGTTCGCCGCCATGCCGGACGGACAGCGGCGGCGGGCAAACCTGATGGCCCTGTACGACGAGGCCGTCCGCTTTGAGAGCGGCGGGCACCGGGGGCTGATGGCCTTTTTGCTCCACCTCAGCCGGATGGCGGAGAACGGCGTGGCCGTCCCCGTGCCCGGGGGCGAGACTGGTGGCGTGCGCATCCTGTCCATCCACAAGTCCAAGGGGCTGGAATTCCCGGTGGTGCTGGTGTGCGGTCTGGATCGGAAATTCAACGAGACGGACGCCAAGGCCACCATCCTGTTCCACCCCGAGCTGGGCCTGGGCCCCAAGCGCACCGACCGGGCCCGGGGCCTGCGGTATACCACCATCGCCCGGGACGCGGTGGCCCTGCGGCTGCGGCGGCAGCTCCGGGCGGAGGAGATGCGGCTTTTGTATGTGGCCATGACCCGGGCGGAGCATAAGCTGATCTTGTTCTCCGCCGTCAACGGCCTGGGCGGCCAGCTCTCCACTCTGGCGGGTCAGGCCCAGTGCCCCCCGCCCCCCCGGCAGATGGCGTCGGCCCGCTCCATGTCGGACTGGGTGCTCACCCCCGTGCTGTGCCGGCGGGACAGCGCCCCCCTTTGGGAATCGCTGGACGTCCCCCGGCCCCAGTTCCCGACGGACGAGGGATACCCCTGGGACATCCGCCTGCTGTCCGGGGCGGACTGCGAGCATCCCCAGGGCCTGGGCGGCGGGTCAGCGCAGACCGAAGCCGGCGCGCGGCTCCCCGACGGCCTTACAGAGCGGCTGAGCTGGCGCTACCCCCACCAAAGCTGCGCCGCCATCCCCTCCAAACTCACCGCCACCCAGCTCAAGGGCAGGGAAAAGGACGCGGAGGCGGCGGAAAACGCCGTGGAGCTGCGTCCCGCCGCCCCCCAGACCACCCTGCGCCGCCCGGTATTCGAGGGCCAGCGGCCCCTCACCCCCGCCCAGCGGGGCACCGCCCTGCACATGGTAATGCAGTACCTCAACTATGACTGCACAAACAGCTTCGGGGAGATTGCGGACGAGGTCGCCCGCCTTGTGACCGGCCAGTACATCACCACCCAGCAGGAGGAGGCGGTGAACCCGGCAGACATCCTGGGCTTCTTCCAGTCCGATTTGGGCCAGCGCCTGCGCAGGTCCCAGCGTGTGGAGCGGGAGTTCAAGTTCTCCCTGCTGGCCCCAGCGGCGGACTACTATGACGAGGCAGAGCAAGGAGAGGAAGTCCTCCTCCAGGGCGTGGTGGACTGCTGGTTCACAGAGGCGGACGGCACGGTCACCGTGGTAGACTTCAAAACCGACCGGGTGACTGAGGACACCGTGATCCGCCGCGCCGAGGAGTACCGCCCCCAGCTGGACGCCTACACCCGGGCCCTGTCCCAGGCGGCGGGGGTGACGGTGGGCCGCCGGTGCCTATGGTTTTTTGGTGTGGGCCATGAGGTGGAGCTGTGACGGGCATGGGCAGAAAAAGATTTAGGAAATCAAAAAAAGTCCTTGCATTTTTCCGCGAGACATGATAAGATACGGTTTGCGTTTACAAGGGGTCGTTGTGCGCGGCACTGGTGCCCCTGGACTTTTGATCGACAGAAAGAGGTGAATCCCCGTGAAGGAAGGCATCCATCCCAAGTACAACCACACCACCATTACGTGCGCGTGCGGCAACGTGATCGAGACTGGCTCGACCAAAAAGGACATCAAGGTGGAAGTCTGCTCCAAGTGTCACCCCTTCTACACCGGTAAGC
>CAZCFU010000064.1:0-7559 GCA_964498005.1 uncultured Oscillospiraceae bacterium
CTTTTCCTATTTTATCACGTTTCCCTTCTTACGGGGCGATTAAATCAGCGGTTTCCTAACTTTGGGAGGGCACAGCCCTCTGTGGGGTTGGTTACAATGAGTTTCTGGTCGATGGCGAAATCCATGGCAGAGGAAATTACCTGGTTGATGTTTCGTACTGTTTTGGCGCTCAGTCCTTTGGGTTGATTTTGTGATTCGCCCCGAACCACCCTGCCGCCGCTCAGCAACTTTTTGTAGATCGCCTTGCCTGTGTTCGGGTCGCGGCCGGCTGTGTAGCGGCCCTCCCAGCGGCCATCGCTGCGCTTGCGAATATTCCCCACTCCGTTTGCCCTGCGCTTTGCCACTTGGCATCGCCTCCTTTCGCAACGACAGACCATACCACACCTCGGAGAGAATATCCAGGGGAAACGGCAAGAGTTATCAGTTCAGACATATATTTTTTCAGCGTAGCTTGTCTTCTGTTACCGGCCTTCTCTTTGTATACACTGGTGCAATCCGTAGATGGAATCAGGAGGTCGCTCGGACATTCCCGGAATGCCTTTTTGTTTACTGTGGCGCAAATCCTGCGTGGGATGTCTCGCTCTGAATTGCACTTTTACACCTCTTTAGGGGCTGGGGGGTGCCGGGGCTCTGCCTCGGCGAGTGCGGACGGCGTATAGCCGGACGCGATGCTTGCCCCACCCAAGAGGGTGGGCATCCGCCCTGACGGGGCGCCTCTGCGCAGCCCTGGCTGGGCGCTCCTTTTGGCCTCATAAAGTGACTGTCCGCATTGCGGGTAGATGTGGTTCCATTTACCCCGCTTTAAAATCGAACCTTCTGCTCTGCCCTTGCCCTGGGCATTTTGCCGAAGCCGAATGTGCTAAAATTGGGTTTGGAAGAATGGCGGACAGTGGCCGGAGAGGCTGGACGATTTCTCCAGCCTCCCGGTAATTCCCTCTGTACTGCCCTTGATGCTTTGGAGGCAAAACCGTACTCCGCAGCAGCGGTCCACAAAGGCCCCAACACCGCGCTTCAGCCGTTCGGAGGTGTATGGATGCCACTGAGCTCGCAGGATGGGCACAAATCGTCTCACAGCGGCCAACACGGGCTTTGCGTTTTCGATCCGTAGCCGACATAGGCATTAGCAGAAAAGACTTGCTGGGGGAATCACTTGTCCAATTTTAATTTCCCAGAATTAAACTTTTCAACGCAGTCCCACTTTTCGGGAGATCCTTTTCTTTGTTGTTATTCGTCTTGTTTATATATTTCCTCCCCAAATTCTGGAGGGGGTCCCCTCCAGAACTTGGGGAGGGGGCGGTTCGACTGCCGCCCGCCTGGACAAGGTTCCGGGAACGCGCTATAATGAGTCCATATGACAGGGGGCGGTACGATGCAGGAGCTGCGTTTAGGTGAGATGATCCGCCGCAGGCGGGAGGAGCTGAATATCAACCAGGAGGATTTGTGCGAGGGGCTGTGTGACCGCAGTGCCCTCTCCCGGTTCGAAAATGGGCATCAGGCCCTGTCCCGGAAGCGGGTGGTTGCCCTGCTCCAGCGGCTGGGTCTGCCGGACGACCGTTTTTACGCCCTGCTCTCCGAGGACGAGCTGGCCCTGGAGGAGGCGGAACGGGAGGCCCGGATCGCTGGCGTGGCGCTGGAGCAGGCGACAGGGGAGGAACGGGGCGCGGCGTGGACGCGGTTCCGGGAAAAGCTGGCGGCGCTGGAGGCCCTGGGGCCGGACGACCCTTTCATCCGGCAGTGCTCGCTGGCCCTCCGGGCGCTGATGGGGAGGGAGGAGGGCCCCTATCCCTTCGAGAAGCGGATCGGGATGCTGCTGGAAGCCCTCCGGCTCACCGTCCCCCGGTTCGACCTGGGACATATCGGCCTGGGGCCCTACAGCGCGGAGGAGCTGCGCCTCATCAAGCAGATAGCCATGGTGTACACCGAGGCGGGACGCTATGAGGAGGCGGTGCGTATCTACCGCATGGCCCTGGAATATCTGGAGGCCAATGGCCAGCGCCTGCCCCAGTATTCCTATTTGAAACCCATCTATGCCGCAGGCTGTGGCAATGCGCTGTCCAGGATGGGCCGCTACCAGGAAGCATTGGAAATCACCGAAGAGGGATTGCTGGCAAGCATGGAATCCGAGCAGTATCATGAGGTAGCCACGCTCCTGTGGGTTCAGGCGTATTGCTACTATTGTATGGGCGAACGGGAAAAATGTATCAGCTTGTACCGTCAGGTTCACTATATGTTGGCGGCTACCAGGAATATGGGGCGGCTTCGATATCTGGACGAGGAAAACAAAAAAATACTGGGTGTAGAATTTCCTGATTGAAGAATCACAATTCATCAAAATGCACAAATTCGAGCCCAATCCGATCAAAAAATTTTTCGTGGATGTGGTGCTATATGGCACAGACAAGCACCAGGTTATGTGGTATTTTGTTTTTTGACAAGAGCTCTTGCAAACAAAATACATAAAAGGTGGTATCAGCCATGAAAAAGCTTATATCTCTCCTTCTTTGTGCCTTGATGATCACGTCCCTGTCCCTTACGGCCTTTGCCGCACCGGCATCCGAAAGTAAGGGTAATTCCCCCATATTCCCCGCCAGCACCAGTGAGCCGGACGCGGAGGTGCAGGCCTATTGCACCACCCACTCGATCAATTATGCCGATCCCATCGTTGATGTGGGCCCCCGTGTTGCCATACCTGGTACGGGCACTTGCGGCCAGCCTATCAGTCACTCCTATCGCTGCCGCAACTGCCCCTATAAAACGGACCCGGAGAATAAAGGCTATCAATCCATCCTCAGCCATAATTATATGAGAGATATCACCTCCCGCTGTGACGGCTACACGCAATACTTGACCTATGGCTGCAGCTATGGGTGCGGCTCCTCCACGGTCACGACTCGCGTTTGTCCCAGCGCAGGCCACAGCGGCGCTTGCCGCTGGCTCCCCTTCTGATCTGACAGCTCCATCCATACGCAGTAAAATATTCTGAACCGTGGGTCCGGCGGCGATATTCCGCCGCCGGACCTGCCGTTTTCCTCAGGAGGTGCCCTCATGTTCCACAAACAAAACGCCCGCCAGCCCGTGGCCGCTGGCCTGCTGGCCCTGCTGCTGGCCCTGACCTCCGCCTTTTCCTGCATCGGCCTGTCCGGCTGGGCCTCCTTCCAGCGGCAGCTGGCCGAGCTGGATTCCCACTATACCACCGTGGCCTATCCCACCAACAGAGGCTACTTTCAGTTGTTCGGATCGGGTGGCGGGATTGTTCTGGAGGACGGCTCTCTGCAAAATCTGGAGGACGGCACCATCCTGCCCAGCAGCCAGCGGATCAACCAGATGGTGGGAAATGCCCCTGGGGTGCTGCGGTGGGACGCCAATGTGCTGGCCGCCGCCCACACCCCCAACCAGAAGGGGTTCAGCTCCGGCAGCGTGGACCCTATGAATTACATCGACGTTTATGATCTGCACCGCTATTCCCTGTCGGTGATGGCGGTGCGCTGCGTTGGCGTAGAGGACAACCCCTATGCCTCAGATAGTTATATCTACCGATTCGAGTGGGTGGAGCCGGTGTGCCGCATGGACGCTTACGACCTGCCCGAACCAGGAAGGCAGTTCAAGCTTTATGACAATACTTTTTGCGGCGCGATATCCCCAATTACCAACGCCGACGGAACCCCGTTTGGGAGCTTTGAGGCGGGTAAGACTTACCTGATGCGGGGAGATTTCATTGATTTTTATGTACACCTCTGGCAGCGGTGGGTGGAGGCCACTGAGGATGAGCCCGCGCACATGGAACCCTACCGATACCGCTATACCACCGACAACTGGGAAGGGCTCACCGGGATGGACTCCACAGACTCCTCAGACGCGCCCTTTCAAATAATCAGATTTTTGAACTATTTTCTGCCTGTAGATTACCCAGAGGATTCTTATTTGCACGATGATGACATAGTAGGGCACTCCTACCCCCTCGTCCCCAATTTCTACCTTGCCGCCAAAATGACAGAGACGGTTGTAGACTGGGGCACCTCGTTCACCGCTGTCCCCTACGTTCCAGAGGATAGCTGGCCCTTCTACGCGGAGTACGAGGGGGACTGGCGGGACTTCCTGGACACTGAAGAGGGCCGGGTCTGGCGGGATGAGATCATCCCCTGCTGTGAGCTGAACCACGATTCTGCCGCCGTCCTGCTCACGGACAACATCCAGAGCCTGTCCCAGTTCTGCCAGGAGGAGTCCGCCCTGCTGGAGGGGCGGTTCATCACCCAGGAGGAGTATGACCGGGGGGACGCAGTGTGCATGGTCAGCGCGGATTACGCCCTGTACAATGGCCTCAAGGTGGGGGACACCCTGACCCTGGATTTTTACAAACCCGCCTACGAAACACAATCCGGAATTGCGGACCTATACGCCAACAAGGAATCCTTTCTCTACACCACCTGTATGCCCCTGGTGGAGGGGAACCGGCTGGATGTGGTGAAGGATTACACCATCGTGGGGCTGTACACTGCCCCCGTCTGGCCCCTCGACCCGAACGGGCACGGCTTCCGGGGGGACACGGTGCTGGCCCCCAAGGCGTCCGCCCCCGAGGTGGTGAACGCGGCGGAGAAGGACGACCTGACCCCGCTGCTGAACACCTTGGTGTTGAAAAACGGCTCCATCGAGGAGTTTGAAGCGTACATGGCGGAAAACGGCGCGGCAAACCGCTTCCGCTACTACGACTACGGCTACAGCGAAATGGTGAGCTCCATAGAAGCCATGAAGAGCAGTGCCCTGCGCTTGGCCCTGCTGGGCGGGGCGGCGTTCCTGATCGGCGGGTTGGTGTTCCTGCTGGCCAGCTTCGCGCGGATGTCGGCCTCCGCCCGGGGCCTGCGCCTGCTGGGGGCCGGCCCCCGTAAAGTGGCGGGGGAGATGCTGTCCGCCCTGCTGCCGCTGATGGCGGCGGGGGTGATTGCGGGCGGCGTGCTGGGCGGCCTGCTGTACGGCAGGGTGTGCGAGGCGGTGCTGTCCCAGACGCTGGCCCCGGACTGGCCGGGTGTGGCGGTATGCGCGGCGCTCCAACTGCTGGCGCTGGGCGCTGTGGCGGCGGTCTGGGCGGCGCTGACGGCTCGGCGCGGGCTCATGCGGCGCAAACAGGAATGAGGAGGGATCGGCATGGGTGAGAAAAAGGGTGTGCTGGGCTATCTGCCCCTGCTGTCCCTGCGGGTGCTGCTACGCAGGCCGGGGGCCAGCCTGCTTCTGGCCGCGGTGGCGGCGCTGGGAGTGTACGCGGGCTGTGGCCTGCACAGCCTGGTGATCCAACAGCAGCGGGCCATTGAGGAGACCATACAGAACACCGTCATCCACTGCACCGTCACCGACGTGCGGGGGATGAACGCCGACAACCTGAACCTGTTCAGCACCTACGTGGAAACCCTGCTGGGCCGGCGCGCCTACCGGGACCCCGGCCTGGTGGACATAGACCAGGCGGTGGCCAACGTGCGGGCCAAGGCGGACTGGGAACTGTCCCGGCCCTTTCAAACGACGCTGTGCCGCCTGCTGAGCCAGGACAGCGACAGCCGCCTGGACGGGGCCCACATCCAGTTTGAGCCCGGGTGGAGCGAAGAGGATCTGCTGTGGGACGAGATGGTCTGCCTGGTGCCGGAGGGCATGGAGACGGCCGGGGATTACCTCGACGTTGTGGCGGCGGCGCCCATAGAGGCCAGCCCGCACCTGCGGGTGGTGGGCCGGATTTCCGGCGGGCCGGACAATGTAATCTACTGCCCCTTCTTCATGCCGTGGGAGGAGGGGGCCAGCAACGCCTTCACCATTCGATCCTGCACCTTCGATATCCGGAACACGGCGCGGCTGGAGGAATGCAAAGAAAAGCTGTTTTCCACCCCGTTCTTTGCCGTACCCTCGGTGAATGCCACGCCGGACGGCTTTGCCGTGGGAGTGCTGGTACACGATGAGGTGTATCTGAAATCCCTGGAGGAGCTGCGCTCCAACCTGGATATGCTGGGGCTTTTGCAGCCGCTGCTGCTGGTTCTGATGGGCGGCATCAGCTTCTTCGCCGGGTATCTGGTCAACCGCCGCCGGAAGCGGGAGTTCGCCGTCATGCGCTGTCTGGGGATGCGCGGTCGGGCCATCTTCGGGCAGGTGCTGGGGGAGCAGCTGGCGCTGGGGCTGGCCGGCGGAGGGCTGGGACTGTGCGCCGCCCTGCTGACGGGCATGGAAATCCGCTCCGGCGGGCTGGCCTTTTCCGGAGCGGTGGTCGGGATGTTCCTGCTGGGCGCGGTGGTGTGTGCCGGAGTGGCCGCCAGCGGCAGCGTGATGAAATTGATGAAAACGGAGGAATAGGGCTATGGCGATTTTGACAGCCGACCACGTGGAATATACCTATCAGACAAAATACCAGACCGTCTACGCCCTGCGCGGGATAGACTGCGCCTTCGAGACGGGCCAGATGACGGCCATCGTGGGCACGTCGGGCAGTGGAAAGACCACGCTACTGTCCCTGTTGGCGGGGCTGGACGTGCCCACGGGGGGCAGCATCAGCTTCAAGGGGCAGTCCACCGCCGAGCTGGACCGGGACGCGTGGCGGCTGGAGAACGTGTCGGTCATCTACCAGAACTTCAACCTGTTCGCCCACTTGACGGCGCTGGAGAACGCGGCCTACCCGCTCTACCTGCAAAAGCGGCCAAAGAAGCAGGCGGAGGAGGAGGCCGCCGCCCAGCTGGCCGCTGTGGGCATCCGGCCGGACCAGTTTGGGCGCTATCCCCGGATGCTGTCCGGCGGCGAGCAGCAGCGGGTGGCCATTGCCCGGGCGCTGGCGGCGGGCAGCGGGCTGATTCTGGCCGACGAGCCCACGGGCAACCTGGACGAGGAGAACAGCCGGAACATCTTCGCCATCCTGCGGGACTTGGCCCATGAGCGGGAGCGCTGCGTGGTGGCGGTCACCCACGACATGGCCCTGGCGGAGCAAACCGACCGCGTTCTGCGCATCCAGGACGGGAGGATCGCGGGGGAGGCGTGAGCGGGCCGACCCGGATTCAGACCCAGAATAGGAAAAGAGCGGACGGAGGCAGTGGAGGCAACAGGGCCGGAAAGCATCTCACCCTGGAGTAAACACGTCACGAAAGCGCTAAAAAGCCGCCGCCAGCACTTCTGACAGCAGCTCATAACCCGAAGGTCGTAGGTTCAAATCCTGCCCCCGCAACCAAAAATCCTCTGATTTCCTGTGAAATCAGAGGATTTCCTTTGTTTCTGCTCACTTTTTCATGTGGTCAAAATTTCAATTTTCCACAAGACCCATGCGCCGACCCATACGGGGAAATGTCCGGTTAGTTCCCAGCAGCATCAGATAGGATACTGCTCATGGTATTTGCTGCCTGTCGCTGTGCCGCTGTGGTCACATGGGCGTAGGTATCCAGGGTGAATCCTGCGCTGTAGTGGCCCAGCATCCCACTCACCGTCTTGATGTCTACACCGTTTTGCAGTGCTACTGTGGCAAATGTATGACGCATATCGTGGAAACGAATTTCCGGCAATCCCGCCCGCTTCAGCACCCGATGGAGCATTTTCAACACGCTGTC
>CAZCFU010000065.1:0-7552 GCA_964498005.1 uncultured Oscillospiraceae bacterium
GCGATCTCCCGCAGAACGCCGGATCGGGCCAGGGCCAGGCGGGCGAGCTCGTCCGCCTGATAGAGCCGCCGGGCCAGCCCGGCACGGTCGGATGGCGCAGGAGCCGAAGAATCCGGTTCTTTTTTGAGTTCCCGGGGCAAAGCAAACCCCAGCCTGCGCCCGCCTACGCCGGACAGATCAGTATTGGTGGTGAACAAAAAGACGCAGCGGCGAAAGTCCAGCTCCCGGTTTCCCTGTTTATCCTCCCGGCGGGCGGCACAGCGGCCCTCATCCAGCACGGACATGAGGGTTTTCAGCACCTCCGGGTGGGCCTTGTCCAGCTCATCAAACATAAAGACGGTGTGAGGGCTGCGGCGTACCGCCTCCAACACAGGCGGATCCTCGTAGCCCACATATCCGGGCGGCGCGCCCGTGAGGCGGTAGGCGGAATGGCCCTCGGTGAAGGTGTTCAGCTCTGTCCAGACCAGGCGATAGTCCCCGACCTTCAGGCAGTCATTCAGGGCGGGGGCAATGGCTTTGCCAAGCTCCGACTTGCCTACGCCGGTGGGGCCGTAGAAAATGAGGGAAAGGGGACGGAGGGGCTCCCGCTTGCAGACGTGGCCCGACAGCTTGAAGGCTGCGGCCTCCACCGCCCGCTCTTGACCCAGTACACGGCTCTGGAGATAGTCCTTTAACCGCTGGAACAGGTCTGGGAGCGGGGCGGCCTCCCGGCATGGTTCCCCCTCCAGGGAGCGGAGGCAGCTGGTCATAGCCTGGAAGCCGGCGAAACGCTGGACAGGGCCCCGGTCAAAAAAACTTCGTAGAAGGGGGTCGTCTCCGGCATAGGACACGGCGGGGCGGAAGTAGAGCAGATAGTCCCCGCCGCTCCGCCAGAACCCTAGCTGGGCCTGAGCCGGACGGCACCCGGGCGGCATCCGGCACGGGGAGAACTCGTAGCTTCGGCCCAGTCCGGCGCAGGCGTCCACCTGCCGCTTGAGCTGGGAATAGCCCGCGGGACCGCAGGTGCAGAATTGGGAGAACTCCAGAGGGAAACGCCTCCTTTGCGCGCGCGTTTTCTAAATTATAACCAGTAAGGAAAAGGATCAGTCACTTTTACTCCAGAACAGCAAAAAGCCGATCCTCTCGGATCGGCTTTTCTTGCCGTTACGCGTAGGTGTCAATATACTGGCCCTTGGCGGGAGCGGGTACGGCTTCCAGCATTTTCAAAAGCTCCTGGCCGGCCAGCTCCTGGCTGTCCATCATCTTCTTGGTGACGGACAGGGAGTAATTGGTGGCAAAGGATGCCGCGCTCATGCTCATCGCCATGCTGGCGATAGATTCCATCATAGGTCAGTCCTCCTTTCGCTCCGGCGGCGCCGGGGGTTGGATCTTATGGTCCAGCACGCCGCCCAGCAGATCCAGAAGCTCAGCGGAGGGGATCTCCTCCATGGCGGATTCCCGGTTGGCGGCGGTGGCGATGACCAGCTCACTGCGCAGGATGGGGACATCCTCCGGCGCGGAGATGGCCAGCCGAACCCGCATACCGTCCACGGAAACCACCCGAATGGTGATATCCTCGCCGATGACCAGGGATTCGCCGGCTTTGCGTTGCAGGATCAACATGGCGCGCCCTCCTCTGTGCGGAACTGAGCCAGGGGATGGCGCATTTCATAGGAATCGGCCTCCAGGATGACCTGGCGGGCCGCCCGGGTCTCCGGATGGATAGCCACGGGACACTTGAGATTGACCGTGCTGTCGGACACGGGCTTCTTCACCACGCACAGCACGTAGAAGCCCAGCTCCTGGCTGTCCTTCACGCCCAGCTCCTTCAGCTCCTGGGGCTGGAGAACAGGGGCGTACTCAGGCATCAGGGCAAAGGGATCCATGGCCAGGAAGGCCAGGGCAGGAGTGCTGATGCTTTGGAAACACAGCAAAGTGCCCGCGCTGCCCTCGAAGGGCAGGAGCAGGAACTGATGCTCATCCTCGAAGCCAAAGGGGCCGCAAGAAAAAGTGATGATATCCTCTGTATCGTAATCGATCTGGCCAAAATATTTGGTTTGAAGCTTCACGTAAACCTCCATGCGCTTGACAGCGCTTCACTGGGTCAGTCAGGCCTGCACGTCCACCGGCTCATAGTTGGGATCGGAGGAGGGGGGAACATACAGCGGGCCGCCCACGTATTTAATGATGACGTCGGGCTGCTGAGTGACGGACAGCTCAATGTCGCCGGGAACGAACTCGAACTGGGCTTGGTTTACGCGCCAATCGAAATTCAGTTTGTCCATCTCATAGCGGATGTGCATCTCACCGGGATCCCAGGTAATCTCAGGCCCCACAGAGGGCAGGAACTTGATGTTCGCGTTGGGCTTGTAGTCTTTCATGGTGGAATCGGCCGCGATCTGCCCGATCACATCCTGCCCGATCTTGGCGTCCAGGAACATTTGGCCCTGCTGGGCATAGGTGGCGGTGGCCGTGTAGGAGGCCTGCTGGCCCTGTTGGGCATACTGCTCAATAGAACGCATAGCGGTGGGAACCACGGAATTGCGGGCCTCAAAGGTGTCGATGTTCAACTTGATGGGGCGGCTTTTGATGCTCAGCCCGCCCTCGCCCCGGGAAATTTCCAGGTCGGCAGTCCCTCGCGTATACTCCAGCCTGGCGTGGGACACCTTCATTTCAATCTCAATGGGGACAGTTTTGATTTCAATCAGGGGATACATAATCTCATTTCCTACTCCTTTCTCATGGGGAAATTAAAATCGCGAGGGAATCAGCTCAGATAATCCATCAGACTTTGGGAGAGGACGCTGTTGCCCACCTTCAGCGCGGCGTTGTAACAATACTGCGCCCAGATGAAAGAGGTAATGGCCTCCACCATATCCACGTCCTCAATATTGCCGTACTGCTCCACCAGGTTGTCGTAGTTGTCCTCCAGCAGTTCCAGATTGTTCTCCAGCTTGTCGGTGCCGGCGGCCATGTCGGTAAATTCGGTCTTGAAATTGGAAGAGGCAGTCTCCAGCTTGCGCGTCAGGCGGTAGAATTCGTCGTAGTCTGTGGTAGTCCAATTCTCGCCGTCATGAACCCGGGCGCTGATGTCCTTCAGCTGCTGGACGATGGAGTAGATGTTCTTGGGATCGCCGTCCTCATCCAGGCCGTAGCCAAAGAAGTTGATGCCCACCAGGGCGGCGTTGAAGCCGCTGGACTCGATGAGCTGGCCGTTTTCATTCTCCTGGAAGCCCAGGCCGATGTCCACAAAATACTTTTCGTTGGCCAGGTATTTCAGCTTGTCGGCCTCCGTTTTGGCGGCTTCATAGTCGTCTTCGCTAATGGCGGCTTTGTCATTATCCACCACAAAGTATGTTTTCCCGTCAATGGTGATCTCATCGGGAGTACCGTTCGCCTGCTTGATTGTACTGTCGACCAGCTTGTCATAGTTCTCCGCGTTCACGAGGTCGGAGGTTTTATACCATACGTCGCCGCCGTTAGCTTCTACCTTGGTGTAACCTGTCTCATCCTCGCCAGCGGGGATCGCGCCGACGGGGGTGGCGCCATTCTTCAAATAATATTCGGTTCCGTCCCCCTCGCCATACACACTCGTAGTGGGCACCTGAAGATCCTGCTTCTCCACAAGGGTGGCGCTGTTCAGCACATACCGATTGTCGCTCAGCTTGATGGGATCGCCATTTTCATCCTGCTTCAGCTTCGGCACCGCCGCGTCTACGGACACGCCCCGGTAGTACAGCTGGTTGTCCTTGATCTCAAAGGGGACGTTGTGTCCGTCCGCTCCGGCGAAGATGAAGTTTTCGCCGTACTTCTGGTTCATATTCTGCACGAGCATCTCGGACATCTGATCCAGCACCTTGGTAAGCTGCTCCCGGGCGTCGCCGGTGGGGTCGTTGAGCGCGGTCAAGGTGGTACCGGCCAGGGTCTTCATGCACTCGCTGGTCTTGGTGTCCAGCACCTCGTCCATGGACTGCAGGCTGGCGAAAGCGGTCTGGTACTTGTGGAAGGTGTCGTCGCAGATGGTATACTGGGTCTCCACGCTCATGCGGGACTTGCGCAGCTTGAACGCCTTGGCGGCGGAAGCGGGATCCTCGGCATAGGAGTTAAAGGTGCGCTGGGTGAGCACGGTGTTGTAGGCGTTGCTCATGCCGATAAAGGAATTCATCAGGTTGCGGCGGTAGTTCAGCATCACGCCGCTGGTCGTTGCGCGAATCATTCTATGAATACCTCCTCATTCTCATACGGTTATGCCGGTGTTGTTGATCAGGCGATCCAGGACCGAGTCGATCACGGTCATCAGCCGGCAGGCGGCGGAATACGCCTTCTGGAACGTGATCATATTCATAGCCTCGTCGTTCAGATCCACGCCGGATACGCCGAGACGGTTGGTGTCCACGTCGGTCAGGGTGGTGTAACTGTTGTTGAGCTGGATATTGGTCGTCCGCTCGTCATTGCCCTGTACGGTGGACATATTGCTGAACATATCGTTGAAGCAGCCCTCAAACAGCTTGCTGCCCACGGCGTCTGGATCCAGCTCCTTGGGGTCGTACACCAGGGATTTTTCGATCATGGAGATCATGTGGTTGACGTTTTCCACCTGGGTGGTGTTGGGGGTGGGGGTTCCATCCTCAGAAAAAAGGATCTCGCAGGTGGGAACGATCTTCACGTCGCCGGTGCTCCAGCTGTGGGAGACGGAGATGTTGGAGGCATTGATCATCGGGTTGGTGGGATCGTTGGGGTCGCCGGTCTTGTCGCCGTCGTTGCGGTTGCTGAACAGAGTGCCGCTGCCCTCGGCCAGTACGCCGCCATTATCCGCCAGCCAGCTGTTGATGTCGGCAATTGGGTTCTTGTCCTTATCCAAAACGGGGTTGCCGTAAATATCCTTCTGGATGAAGCCATTGGCGATGAGGTTTTGCTTCTGGAGCTCGGTCAGGCCGCTCTTCACGTTGACAGGGGCCTCCACGCCGTCGGCGCCTGCCAGCATGAGCACGTTGCCGTCCGCGTCGATGTAGTTGCCCTCCTGGTTGAAGATGTAGCCGTGGTTGAGCTGGTTATACTGCTCGGCGAACTTCTGGGCCAGCAGATCCAGGGACATCTGATAGTAGAGGATGCCCCGCTTTGTGGTGGCGTTCTCATCCAGAGCCACATCGGCGGCGGTGGAAAACTCGCCCTTCTCGGTGAGCAGCTCCCGGGTGGCCTGGAGGGCGCCGTGCAGGTCGTTGTCATCCAGAGCCACGGGATGGCCCTCGTTGATGGTGGTGTCCTTAGGCTGGTGGCGCTTGGAGTCATACAGCTTGGAGACCACCAGGGTGTAGTTGTCGTTGTCGATCTGTTCGGCCTCGCTCAGCTTGTTCGTGCCCTCGTATACAGGGTCGCCGTTGCCATCAAGGACCTCATTGCCGTCGGCATCCTTGGATCTCTTCAAATAGAGGAAGCCGTCGTCGGTGGCCTTGGGGTTGGGCATGGGCTTCTTTTCGGGCATGGAAATCTGCGCGCCGTAAACGCCGTCTATCAGTACGGTCTCATCGGTGTGTACCTTGGCGTCCGGGTTGGCGTTGCCCAGGGAGATGGTCAGCTTTTCCACCTGCTTGCCCGCGCCCACATCCTCCATGGTGTACTCGACCTTGATCTGCATATACTCGGACAGGGCGTCGATCTGGCGGTTGCGCTCATCCCGAAGCTCCAGGGCGTTGTCGCCGCAGATCTCCGCGTTCCGGATGGATTCATTCAGGTTGCGGATACTGGTCAGGATTTCGTTCACGGAGGCGATGTCCTGTTTGAAGCCGTCCTCGGTGTTCTGGCGCAGGGTCTCCAGCTTGCCGGCATAGGTGTTGAACAGGCTGCACAGCGCCTCGGCGGATTTACGCGCCAAAGTGTCGTTGTCCTTGCAGGGGTCGCTGCCCAGGCGGCTCAGGCATTCCTTCAGGTCCTGGAGCTGGGCGTACAGCAGACCGTCCTGCCCTTCGCCCTTGGCCACTTCGTCCAGGATGCTGGCGATCCCTTGGAGGCCGCTCAGCATGGTGTTGCTGTAGCCCACATCGCAGGCGGTATTGCGGTAGCGGATGTCCAGGTAAGGATCCCGGATCTGATTGATGTTGGTGACCAGAGCGCCGTTGCCAATGTGGTTATCCAGCATGGAACGGTACATATCGGCGCCGCCGGTCTTGAGGCTCACCTGATCCAGCCGCTGGCGGGTGTAACCCGAGGTGTTGATGTTGGAAATGTTGTTGCCGGTGACCTGCAGGCCCTGCTGGGCGGCGTAGATGCCCAGGCGGGCAGCGGTAAAGCTGTCAAACGTTCCGATCGTACTCATAGCAATAACTCCTTATCAATACCCGCGGTCAGGCGCGGAAATCTGTTTTCATATTCTTGGGGGGCTCCGACCCGGGAGGCTCATAGCCGGCCGCGGCCGTTTTGGGGTCCACGCCCGCGGCGGTGATGACCTTTTCGATCTGATGCAGGTTCAGCTCCAGCGTATTCCGGGCCATGTCGGCGCGGGCGCGAAAGATCTTGTAGCTGTGGCGCAGATCCTCCACGGTTTGCTTGGCCTCGACCTGCAGCTCCGCCGGATATTTTCCCGGCAGATCGGCGAGGGGGACGTCGCTCAGCCCCAGCTGGGCCAGCAGCTTCGCGCGCCGCTGTTCCAGCCCCCGCAGGGAGAGGGACAAAACCTGCTCCTGCTTCATCACCTCATCCATAGCCAGCAGGTCGTCCTGGCGGACGGTCTGGGCCTTTTGCTCGGACAGCTCGCCCAGCCGATCCAGGCAGCCGCTCAGTTCCCGCAGCAGGCTCAGATAGGCCTGGTAGTCAGACACACCCATTTATTATTGGCCCTCCCCTAAGAACAGGATACGTCCCGCGATGGCCATGGGATCCGGCGTGTACTGATTGCTGGCCACCTGCTGGCGCAGGGCGGCGATATCGCCGGTGGTGGTGGCGGTGCGCACCTCCCGGGAGAGCTGACTGACCATATCCAGGAAACGGCTGTCCTGGCTGGACGGGGAGAGGGTTACGCTGTCATAGTTGCTGCTGCCCGAGATCACCTGGGCTCGGTCATTGCGGCCCGCTTTAGTCCGATAGACCTTTGCGGGACCGATGGAAGAAATCGCACCGTAACCGGACGAGGTCAGCATAGTCACTCACATCCTTTAAGAATCCAAAAAAATTTTACTCCTACATAAAGATATATCGGCAAAGTTGGCGGGAAGATAAGAAAAACAGGGAAATTTCTTTGGATAAACAGTCCCGCCCGCGGCCCTTTTTTGAAGGACAGCAGGCGGGATAAGAGTTCTTTCGCGATTTTCTTTCTTGATTCCCTGGATATTCCAGATCAACCCAGGCTTTTCAGGTGCCGCAGGAGGACGTTGGACACATTGTCGCAGGAGGCTTGGATCATCACCGCGCCGATGTTCTGGGCCACGCCGGGCATACCATACACCACGGAGGACTCCTTATCCTGGCCGATGGTGTAAGCGCCCTTTTTCCGCATGGCCAGCAGGCCCATGGCCCCATCCTGACCCATGCCGGTCATGATGATGCCCACCATTTTGCAGGTGACCACGTCGGCCATGGA
>CAZCFU010000066.1:0-7547 GCA_964498005.1 uncultured Oscillospiraceae bacterium
ATCCCCGGTCTCTGGGATTGGATCGACAGCGCCACGGGCGACTGCGCCATCACGGTAGACAACGCTTCCGGCACCTTTACCCCCGCACAATAATTTGTGTTTTCATCAAATGCTTTGCACCGCCGCCGGACAGGGACCTGGAATCTGCCCGGCGGCGAGTGAGAAAGGAGGGTGGTTTCAGCTATGCTAAAGCTGGAACACATCAGCAAGACCTATCCGGGCGTCCGCGCGTTGGACGACGTTTCCCTTACCTTTGAGCAGGGCGAGATCCACGCCATCCTGGGGGAAAACGGCGCAGGGAAGTCTACCCTGATCAAAATCATCGCCGGGGCCATCGAACCGGATGCCGGGGGAACTATCTCTTTCGATGGGCAGGTTTTTGACCGCATGACCCCCGCGCTGTCCGCGGAAAACGGCGTGGCGGTCATTTACCAGGACATCAACCTGGTCACCCCCATGACGGTGGCGGAGAACATCTTCATGGGCCGGAGCATGGGCCGCGTCTACAGCAAGCGGCGGCTCAACAAGCTGACCCAGGAGCTGTTCGACGAGTACGGCTTCCAGCTGGACCCGGCCATGCGGGTGGAGCGGCTCAGTCCCGCCAACCAGCAGATGGTGGAGATCGCCCGGGCCATTTCCAACAACGCCAAAATCATGATCATGGACGAACCCACCGCGCCGCTGGCCGCCAGCGAGGTAGACCTGCTCTTTTCCATCATCGCCAAGCTGAAGGCGAAGGGTGTCACCATCATTTACATCTCCCACCGCATGGAGGAGGTATTCCAGATCACTGAGCGCATCAGTGTTTTACGGGACGGCTGCTTTGTCAAGACCATCAACACGGCTGATACCAATCGGCCCGAACTGGTCAAGCTGATGGTGGGCCGGGAGCTGAACGAGAGCTTCCCCAGCCGCCAGAATGCGCCGGGCGAGGTGATCCTGGAGGCCCGTGACCTCACCGGCAACTCGGTGGAACACATCAGCTTCCAGCTGCGCCGGGGGGAGATCCTGGGGTTCGCCGGGCTGGTGGGCTCCGGGCGGAGCGAGACCATGGAGCTCATCGCCGGGGCAAAGAAGCCGGATTCCGGTGAGTTATACCTGAATGGAAAGCAGGTCAGGTTCAATTCCCCCGCCGCCGCCATTGCCCACGGCATCGGGCTCATCCCGGAGGATCGGAAGGAACAGGGCTGCATCCTGTTTAACACGGTGAAATTCAATACGTCCCTGTCCGCCATGAAGAAGCTCACTCATTTGGGATTTATCAACGGGAAAAAGAACACCGAGCTGGCGGAGGAATACCGGGAGAGCCTGCACATCAAGGTGCCGTCCGTCCAACAGATGGTGGTCAACCTCTCCGGCGGCAACCAGCAGAAGGTGGTGCTGGCCAAGACCCTGGCCGCCGACCCGGACGTGATCATCTTTGATGAGCCCACCAAGGGCATCGACGTGGGGGCAAAGCAGGAGATCTACCAGCTGATGAACCAGCTGGTGGCCCAGGGCAAAGCCATCCTGATGGTGTCCTCCGACATGGAGGAGATCCTGGGTATGTCGGACCGGATCATCGTGCTCCATGAGGGGCTGGTGTCCGGCGAGCTTCAGCGGGAACAGTTCAGCCAGGAAAACGTGCTGCACCTGGCGTCCGGGACAGCGTAAGGAGGTACGGCAGATGAAAGATAAAAGCGTTGGCGGACTGCTGAAGTCCGCGGGACAGTACTTATACCATGAGGGCACGGTCTATATCATCCTGGCAGTGCTGGTGATTTTCTTTGGCATATTAAATCCCACATTCCTCACGGGGAGGAACCTTTACAACCTGGTTACCCAGTCCACCTACATCATTATCGCGGGCATGGGTATCTGCTTTGTCATGATCTCTGGCGGCATCGACCTGTCCGTCGGCAACCAGATGGCTGTGTGCGGCTGCACCGCCGGCATCATCATGCTGGAAACGGAGCTGCCCTTCTGGATTGTCTGGCCGGTGTGCATCGTTATCGGCTTCCTGATGGGCAGTCTCAACGGCGTGATCGCCTCCAAGCTGAAGCTGTTCCCCCTGGTGGTTACCATCGCCACCAGCGAGGTCTTTAAGGGCATTGCCTACACCATGACCTCCTCCAAGTCCTACTCCGGGATGCCCAGCGGCTTCCGGGCGCTTTACCGCACCAAGCTGCTGGGGCTGCCGCTGGACGTCTATCTGGCTGTCCTCATCGTGGCGGCTACCTGGATCGTGTTGAACAAGACCCACTTTGGTCGGGACGTGCTGGCCATCGGCGGCAACAAGGAGTGCGCCCGCTTGTCCGGCATCAAAGCCGACCTGATCCAGACCCTGTGCTTTGCCATCACCGGGGCCATCTTCGCCATCGCCACCATTGATATGCTGGCCCAGCAGAACATGACCTCCGCCACCACCGGCCCGGGCACAGAGATCACCTGCCTCACCGCGGCCATCATCGGCGGCATCAGCATGAAGGGCGGAAAGGGCAACGTGGTAGGCATGGTGGCCGGTATCTTCGTCATGCAGATCATCTCCAACGGGATGCAGCTGGCGGGGTGGGGCACCTACACCCAGTACACCGTCAAGGGCATCATTCTGCTGCTGGCCATCGGTTTCGACGCACTCAAGAGCAGGCCCAAGCCCATGGTCCGCGTCCGCAAGGACGCGCCCACAGCCAGCAAGGCATAAGGGGGGTATCATGATGGAAATGAGACCCCCGTTCCCTCCCGCAGATGGAATGCCTCCGCTTGGTGCGCCGCCTATGGGCGGCCCAGGCGGCCCGCCCCCGGAGTGGCAGCCCCCTATGGCCGACATCAGCTGGGTGAAGCGCAAATTTCTGGATGTGCCCTATGGCGGCGATAGTAAGGACCAGTGCTTTGACCTCTACCTTCCCCAAGAGGGGGAAGGCCCCTTCCCACTTTTGATCCACATTCACGGCGGCGGCTTCGCCTTTGGCGACAAGCGGGACGATCACATGGATGCCTATCTCACTGCGCTTCATCGGGGAATGGCTGCGGCGTCCCTCGCCTACCGCCTCTCTGGCGAAGCCCCCTTCCCCGCCGCAGTGCTGGACTGCCGGGAAGCGGTACGCTATATCAAATCCCATGCGGCTGAGTTCTCCATCGACCCGGAGCGTATCGCCGTCATTGGCGGCAGCGCAGGGGGCAATCTGGCGGCGATGCTGGGCATGAACGTGCCCAACGGTCAGTTCCCCGGCGAGGAAAAGCGGCAAGAATACTCCTGTGAACCCACCGTGAAAGTGGCGGTAGATCAGTTTGGCCCCATGCACTTTGGCACCATGGCGGAACAGGCCAGGGCCAACGGCGTGAGCATGGTTTCCCCCGACCCGTCAAAAATGCCGGAGTCTGCATATTTAGGCGCTCCCATCGACCAGGCACCCGAGCTGGTGGCCGCCGCTGACCCGGCCACCTACGCGGGAGAACGCATGGCCCCCATGCTGGTGCAGCATGGGACGGCGGATCACCTGGTACCCTGGGCGCAGTCTGAGGAATTTGTAAAAGCCCTGGTAGATAAGAGGCTGGGCAGCAAGGTGGAGTATGTGCCCCTGGAGGGTGCCGACCACGAGGACAAGCGGTTTTTTGCCCAAGAAAACATGGATCTTGTATTTCAGTTTTTAAATCGTCATGTCTGATGACAAAGCGCTCCGGGGCATGACAGCCCTGGGGCGCTTTGCCACATAGGAAGGAAAATTGGAATGAATGTAAAAGGGATCATTTTTGATCTGGACGGTGTGCTGATCCACACAGACCAATATCATTATCAGGCTTGGAAGCGGCTGGCGGACCGGCTGGAGATCCCCTTTGACGAGACGGTCAACAACCGGCTCCGGGGCGTCAGCCGCATGGAGAGCCTGGACATTGTCCTGGAACGGTATCACGGCCAGCCCCTGTCAAAAACGGACAAGGAACGATTGGCGGAAGAAAAGAATGGGGTCTACCGGGCGCTGCTGGGCCGGATGACCCCGGCCAGCGTTGACCCCGGCGTCCGCGAAACGCTGGGGCAGCTGCGGGGGCGGGGCTACCGTCTGGCTGTGGGTTCCTCCAGCAAGAACGCCAGAATCATTTTGGAACGGGTCGGGCTGACGGATGCCTTTGACGCCATCTCCGATGGGACCAACATCGCCCGCTCGAAGCCTGACCCGGAGGTGTTCCTCAAGGCGGCGGAGTTTCTGCGTCTGGAGCCGTCTCAATGCGCTGTGGTGGAAGACGCCCGTTCCGGGATCGATGCTGCCATAGCCGCCGGGATGCTCCCAGTGGGGATCGGCGATGCGTCAGACTACGCCAAAGCGGCTCATAAGATCAGTACAGTCGAAGGGCTGCTGACACTATTTTTATAAGGGAGAGGATCCAGAATGAAGAAGAAATTTTTCCATGCGCTGCTGGCTGCGGCCATGCTTTTGTCCCTGGCCGCCTGCGGCGGCAAACCCGCGTCGGAGAGCGAACAGCCCTCCGATCCGGCGCAGACCGACACACCCCCTGCGGAGACTACGCAGCCGCCCGCCGCGGATGCTTCCTATTTGTATGAATTTGAAGGCATGATGGGCGCCGAAAAGGCCCAGTTCGACCTGGCGGCGGATGGAACCTGTCAATTCTCCCTACCTGGCAACGCGATGCTCACCGACGTCTATGCCGGGAGCTACACACGGGATGGGGATACCGTCACCGTTACGGGGCTGAAAAACGTGGACGAAACCTCCCAGTTCACCACACCCGGCCTGTGGGACTGGATCGTGGACGGCGGCTGTACGATCACAGTGGATGACGCTGCCGGGACATTCGTGCCGGAAGGCGAGGGCAGCGGAGGCTCCAACCTGCCTGGGCCTGGGGCCGGAAACGCCGACGGTCTCAAGGGTGTGGCCTACGCCGCCAATTCCAGCGCCCAGGTGTGTGACATCTATCTGCCGGAGGGCGTGGAGAAGGCCCCGGTCATTGTTCTGGTTCATGGCGGCGGCTTCATGTTTGGGGATCAGGGCATGACCATCATCCAGCCCGTGATTCAGGCCGGTCTGGCCCACGGCTACGCGGTCGTCAGCGTGGACTACCGCAAGTCCGCGGAAGCGGTATTCCCGGCGGCCTTGGCCGATGTCAAGGCGGCGGTGCGCTTTGTCCGCGCCCACGCGGCGGAATACGGATTTGACCCGGAACACATCGCCGTTTGGGGCGAATCCGCCGGGGCCTACCTGTCCCTGATGACCGCGCTCACCCCGGACGCGGCGGAGCTGAACGGCGATGTCAACGACTACGCCGGGATCCCCAGCGGCGTCGCCGCCCTGGTGAGCTTCTACGCCCCGGTGGAGTTCTACACCATGTACGACGAGGCCGGAAAGCCGGACAGCGCCGCAGGCTCTTTTGAGTCCAAGTTCCTGGGCCAGGACATCACCGCCGACAAGGACGCCACCTATACCACCTATTGGGAAACCTACAAGGATCAGCTCCCTGCCGGTTTGAGGGCGTGGATCCAGGCGGGCGACAGCGACCAGAAGGTGCCCTATACCCAGTCCGCCAACTTTGCTCAGCGTCTCGCCGGCTATCTGGGCGAGGAGAACGTAAAACACAGCATCATCCCTGGGGCGGACCACGAGGACGATGCATTCTACACGGACGAAAACCTCAATGCCGTGTTCGCATGGCTGGACGATTGCATGAAGTGATGGATATGGTAGAATTAAAAAAAGCTCCGTTCTTTCTCACTGATGAACAGGCCGCGTGGGTGGAAACTACCCTGGCAAGTTTGTCTGCCGAGGAAAAGGCGGGCCAGCTGTTCTGCGTCATGGGCGGAGACTACGCACCGGAGAAGCTGCGGGAACTGACGGCGGTGGGGAAGCTGGGCGGCGTGCTGTTCCGGCCGGTTCAGACCGGGGCGGAGATCAAGGCGGCCTTTGAGGCTTTGGATCAAGCCGCCAAAGTGCCTCTGCTGAAAGCGGCCAATCTGGAGGAGGGCGGCTCCGGCGGCAGAAGCGACGGCACCCTGTTCGGGTGGCCCATGCTCACCGCCGCCGCGGATGACGTGGATATGGCTGGTCGGTTCGGCCTGGTGTGCGGCGCGGAGGGGGCGGAGATCGGCATCAACTGGTCTTTCTCGCCGGTGTGCGACCTGGACAGGAGCCCACTGAACCCCATCACCAACGTGCGCACCTATGGCAGCGATGTGGAGCGGGTGAAGTCCTTCTCCGCCGCCTATGTGAAGGCCATGGGCAGCCGGGGCGTTGCCGCCTGCGCCAAGCATTTCCCCGGCGACGGCGTGGACTACCGGGATCAGCACCTCCACCCCTCGGTGAATTCCCTGCCCGCCAAGGAGTGGTATGCGACCTACGGCGCGGTGTACCAAAACCTCATCGAAAAGGGTCTGCTCAGCGTCATGGTGGGCCACATCGCCCAGCCAAATGTGGCAGGGGAGGCCGACCCGTCCCTCACCGAAACGGAACGCTATCTGCCCGCATCCCTGAGCAAAACGCTGCTCACTGAGGTGCTGCGGGGACGGCTGGGCTTCCGGGGCCTTATCACCACCGATGCCACCATCATGGGCGGCTACACCATGGCCATGGAGCGGCGAAAGGCCATCCCCACATCCATTGCCGCCGGGTGCGATATGCTGGTGTTCACCACCGATTTGGAGGAGGATCTGGGCTATATCCTACAGGGCCTGGAGGACGGCCTGCTCACGATGGAGCGGCTGGATGAGGCCGTCCGCCGGGTGCTGGCACTGAAAGCAAAGGTATGCTTTGACCGGCCCAAACCCCAGCCCGTCCCCGCTGCCCAGTGGCACAGGGAGTGCGCCGACCGGGCAATCACGCTGGTAAAAAGCCTCCGGCCGGACGCCTTGCCTATGACACCGAAACGCTACCCCCGTATCCGGCTGGTCACGCTGGGCAAGGACGATATTTTGGACGGTTCCGTCCGGGCGCTGGCGCGCGATTACCTGGCGGCACAGGGCTTTGCGGTGGAGGACTACGACCCCTTTGCCGACGACCTCCGTGGCACCTCTCGCCTGACGAAAGACCGGCTCACGCTGTACGTCGCCAACTACGAGCAGGCCAGTAACCAGACCGTGGTGCGCGTCAACTGGTGCCCCAAGCACGCGCTGGACATTCCCCGGTTCGTTGAGGAGGAGCCCTGTGTATTTGTCTCCCTGGCTAACCCGTATCATTTGCAGGACGTGCCCCGTGTCAAGACCTACATCAACGCCTATACCGCCACTCAGGATACCATCCGGCTTACCATTGACAAACTGATGGGCCGGAGCGAATTCCTCGGTATCAGTCCGATAGACCCCTTCTGCGGATTGCCTGATACCAGATTGTGAGGGAAGCCATGAACCATCGAACGGAAATTTTAGACCTGCGCACGGCGCTGGAGGTGCTGCGCAACACCCCCGGTCAGCTCATTGAAACCAATGTGGAGGTCGATCCCGCCGCCGAGCTGTCCGGCGTATACCGCTATGTGGGCGCGGGCGGCACCGTGATGCGCCCCACTCGGGTGAACGGCCCCGCCATGATCTTTCACAACGTGAAGGGCCATCCCGGCGCGTCGGTGGC
>CAZCFU010000067.1:0-7233 GCA_964498005.1 uncultured Oscillospiraceae bacterium
GCAACAGCATCGCCCCCGTGTCCGCCCCCGCGCCTGACGGCTCCTGTGTCATTGATCTGGTGGTCAACAAGGCCTATCAGATGGCCAAGGGCGGCAAGCGGACCGAGGTGGCCATCCCCGGCGACATGGCCGACGAGGTGGAGAACCTCCGGGCCGAGCTGATGGAGGCCGCCGCCGGCACCGACGAGGAGCTGATGGAGAAGTTCTTCGACAGCATGGAGCTGACCGAGCAGGAGACCGCCAAGGGTGTGGCCATCGGTGTGCGGGACGGCAGTCTGGTCCCCGTGCTGTGCGGCTCCGCCGTCAGCGGCCTGGGAAGCGCCATGCTGCTGGACAACGTCATCGCCCTGGCTCCCAACCCCGTTGAGGGGAAACCCCTGTCCGGTGAAGACGGCGAGGTGGCCGTGGATCCCAATGGCGTTCCCGCCGCCTTCGTGTTCAAGACCATGGCCGACCAGTACGGCAAGTTCTCCTTTGTGAAGGTCATCTCCGGCAGCCTCACCTCCGACATGACCCTGGTGAACGCCACCACCGGCGCCAACGAGAAGCTGGGCCGCCTGTACACCATGCGCGGCAAGAAGAGCGAGGAGGTCAAGGAGCTGGTCTGCGGCGACATCGGCGCCATCGGCAAGATGGACAAACTCAAGACCGGCGACACCCTGTGCGACCAGCGTAAGGTCGTCAAGCTGGATCCCATCCCCTTCGCCGAGCCCAACTTCTCCAAGGCCATCACCCCCAAGACCCGGGGCCAGGAGGACAAGATCGCCGCTGGCCTGGGCCGTCTGAACGAGGAAGATCCCACCTTCACCGTGGTGAACAACGCCGAGACCCACCAGATGGTAGTTACCTCCGCCGGCGACATCCAGATGGACGTGCTGGTGAGCAAGCTGAAGAGCCGCTTCAATGTGGACGCGGAGCTGTCCGAGCCCCGGGTGGCCTACCGCGAGAAGATCCGCAAGCCGGTGTCCAAGCAGGGCCGCCACAAGAAGCAGACCGGCGGTTCCGGCCAGTTCGGCGACGTGTGGATCCGCTTCGAGCCCTGCGACAGCGACGACTTGGAGTTCTGCGAGGAAGTGGTCGGCGGCGCGGTGCCCAAGAACTTCTTCCCCGCCGTTGAAAAGGGCCTGCGTGAGGCCTGCATCCACGGTGTACTGGCGGGCTATCCCATGGTCAACCTGAAGGCCACCCTGTACGACGGCAGCTATCACCCCGTCGACTCCTCTGAAATCGCTTTCAAGACCGCCGCTCAGCTGGCCTATAAGGCCGCTCTGCCCGAGGGGTCTCCCGTGCTGCTGGAGCCCATCGGCGAGTTGAAGGTCACCATCCCCGACAACTACATGGGCGACGTCATGGGCGACATCACCAAGCGCCGGGGCCGCGTGATGGGCATGAACCCCTCCGGCGACGGCAACCAGGTGCTGGAGGCCGAGGTGCCCATGGCCGAGATGACCACCTATGCCATCGACCTGCGGGCCATGACCCAGTCCAGGGGCTCCTTCACGCTGCACTTCGTGCGCTATGAGGACTGCCCGCCTGCCGCCCAGGAGAAGGCCATCGCCGCGGCGAAGGCCATGGCGGAGGAATAATCCTTTATAGAAATGGAAAATCCCCACCCATTCGGGTGGGGATTTTTTATGCTTCAACGATTAAAATACCTTCCGTGTCATAGTCCAGCTTTTTCTCGATTTTCCCGTCCACAAAATAGAACGCGCCGCCGTGGGACACCGGGTCAAGCGAAATGGAGTTCACCATCAGCGTCCGTCGGGCCGCGAGGGCCGCCTGCGCGGCATATTCCACCTCATACTGGGGCCACTCTTCCAGCTCGAAATTCACATAGACCGGCCAGATCAGCAGGCCGTCTGTTTTGAACCGCTCCGGATATTCCCACAGATCACCGCACAGCGCGATCATCATGGGCCGGCCGTGATATAAAAACCCATCGGTTTCCGTCCCCTCCCGGTAGTGCCAGTCGGTGATGTCGTATTCCTTCCAGCCAATTGAAATGCGCCTGTAATTGCGGGTCAGCGCCCCGCTTTCCATGACGGCGCAGGACGAATAGAGGCTGTCTCCGCTTTTCTCAATATACCCGAACAGCAAATCAATCTGATATTCTGCGGTCATGCCGCAAAGCCGGCGTATGACTTCTGAATCCGTGGAAACGGCAATGTCTTTGTCAGTTTCATAATTCCAGCTCAGCGCGTCAAAGCCTTGCAGGAAGGTCTCACCGAAGCACAGCAGATCCACCTTGCCCCGCACAGCTTTCATTGCCCTCTCTATTTGGGCAAGATTGAATGCAATATCATTGTTTTTAAACTCATAGGAAGCCAGTCCAATCTTCACTGCTTTTCCCTCCTTGGTGAGTTCTATTTTATCACGCCTACCAGATGGAGGCAAGGAAAACTAAAACAACAGCCTCACCGCCCAGGATGCGGCCAGAAAGCCCGCGATGTCCGCGCACAGCGCTGCCGGGACGGCATACCGGGTCTTGCCCACCTTGGCCGCGCCGAAGTACACCGCGATTGTGTAGAACGTGGTCTCGGTGGAACCCAGCATCACCGCCGCCGTCCGCCCCACCAGGGAGTCCGGGCCGTAGGTCTCAATGAGCTCCGCGCCCACCCCTAACGCGGCGGAGCCGCTGACGGGACGCACCAGCAGCAGCCCGATGGTCTCCGCCGGGATGCCCACTGCCGACAGCAGCGGCCCCACCGCCTCCCCCAGCAGCTCCAGCGCCCCGGAAGCCCGGAGCATATACACCGCCGTCAGCAGGCCGATGAGGGGCGGCATGATGCGCAGGGACACCTTGAGCCCCTTTTCCGCCCCATCGGTGAGGGCGGTCCACAGATCCACCCGCTTGACCAGGCCCCACAGGGCCACCGCCAGCATCAGGAAGGGCACCAGCATGGTGAAGATCAGATCCATCGCTTTACCTCCACACCCGGGCGAACAGCTTCGCCGCCGTCACCCCCACCGCGATGGACATAGCGGACGCCAGCCACACCGCGGGCAGGATGTCGAAGGGGTTGGCGCTCCCCGCCGCCGCCCGGACGCTGGCCACCGTGGTGGGGATGAGCTGGAGGGAGGCTGTGTTGCACACCACCAGCATACAAAGCCCGTCCGACGCCACCCCGGGGGTGTGCTCCGCCATGAGCCGCGCCGCCTCCAGCCCCAGGGGGGTGGCGGCGTTGCCCAGGCCCAGCAGGTTGGCGGACAGATTGGCGCTCACCGCGTCCATCACCTTGCCGTCCCGGGCGAAATCCGGGTACAGCCGGCGTATGGCGGGCCGCAGCAGCTTTGACAGGCCCCTGGCCAGTCCGGAGCGCTCCATCACCTCCATCACCCCCATCCACAGGCACAGCACCCCCATCATGGACAGGCACAGCTCCACCCCGGCGGCGGCGCCGTCCAGCGCGCCTTTGGCCACCGCCGGGCCGTTCCCCGTGGCCAGACCGCACAGGATGGCCGCCCCCACCATCACCGTCCAGATCAGCGACATTGCCATATCCAGATCCCTCCTCTTTGTCCGTTCGCCTCATATATACGGCGCGGCAGACAAAATCATGTCCCAAAATCAGGGTGGTATGGTATGATTCGACAGCAATCCCAATAATTACGCTTTTTCCCCATTTTTTTGATTGACAAAATTATACGTTATGTTATAATGAGAAAGTAGCATGAGATGTATGACAAATTCATTGCCTGGCGCAAGGAGGATTTCGAACATGAAAGCGACCGGAATTGTCCGAAAAGTCGATGAATTGGGGCGCATCGTGCTGCCGATCGAGCTGCGCCGCACCCTGGACATCGCGGAACGTGACCCGTTGGAGATTTACGTAGACGGATCTTCCATCGTTCTGAACAAGTACCAGCCCGCCTGCATTTTCTGTGGAGATTCCCGGGAAATCACGTCCTTCAAGGGGAAAAACATCTGCACCAGCTGCTTGAAAGATCTAAGCGGAAAATAATTCCCCGGTTCTATGTTGTGAGAAAAGCCGCCGAAAGGCGGCTTTTTTTGTCGAAATATTTTTTGGGGGAGCTCTAACGTTTCGACACGGTTCGCATGGTATTTGGCCTCCAAGAATTTCCAGAAATATTATACCAACTGTTATCATTTCCAACTGTTGGCGATACAGGTAAGAGCTTCCAGAAAAATTTCCAGGATCAGGATATTTTGGCGGCCAAATGTTTAGATGTCCACTGTAAAAAGCAGGGGGCCGCTGGCCGCGGCTCCCTGCCCCGGAGGGATCACCGTCCCTCTTTTTCCGTGATCCGGTTGTAAAGCAGGCGCTTGCGCACGCCGAACTCCTCCGCCGCCCGGGTTGCCGCCTCTTTGAGCGGCAGTCCTTCCCGGCGGAGCTGTTCCGCCCTGGCCAGGGCGGCGTCCTCGTCGCCCTCCTCGGCTTTGGGCGGACGGCCGCCCACCACCAGCACAAACTCCCCCCGGGGCTCCTGGGCGGCGAAATGCTCCGCCGCTTCCCCGATGGGGAGGCGCAGCACCTCCTCGTGGAGCTTGGTCAGCTCCCGGCAGACTGCCATGGGCCGATCCGGGCCAAAGACCGCCGCCAGATCGTCCAGGGTGGCGCGCAGCTTGTGGGGGGCCTCGTAGAAGATCATGGTGCGTTCTTCCCCCGCCAGGGCGTCCAGCTGGGCCCGGCGGTTTTTCTTGTTCAGGGGCAGGAAGCCCTCAAAGGTGAACCGCCCCGTGGGGAGCCCGGACACGGACAGCGCCACGGTCAGCGCGCAGGGGCCGGGAATGGCCTCCACCGTGACCCCGTGGGCGGCGCACAAGGCCACCAGATCCTCCCCGGGGTCTGAGATGGCGGGGGTGCCCGCGTCGGTGACCAGGGCGCAGGTCTCGCCCGCCTCCAGCCGCCGGAGGATGGCGGGGCCGGCGGTTTCGCGGTTATGGCGGTGGTAGATCACCATGGGCTTTTTCAGCTCCAGATGGTTCAGCAGCTTTACCGTCACCCGGGTGTCCTCGGCGGCGATGAAATCCGCCTCCGCCAGCGTGTCAGCGGCCCGGCGGGAGATGTCCCCCAGGTTCCCGATGGGCGTGGGAACCAAATAGAGCTTTCCCGTCCTACCCTCTTTTTCCGCCATGCCGATCCACGCCCCTTCTCTGCTTAGCTTGTCCCCTGATTATAAACGTTTGTCCTGGCGGTGTCAACCAGAAGCCCCTCCGCACAAAGCGCGGAGGGGCTTTATCAAATCACAGCGCCTTCAGCATGGCCGGCCCCCGCTTGGCGAGGATGACAGTACACAGCACGGTCAGCGCGGCCAGCAGGGCGATGGGGAACGCCAGCGCGGCCCACTCCGCTACTTTGCCGCCCAGCCAGTACAGCAGGCCGCACGCGGCCAGCGCCGCCATGGGCACGAACATCCCCAGCATGGCGGCCAGGGACTGCTTGACCACCACCGTATCGTTCACCGCGTCCAGCTTGGGGAAGCACAGGCCCATGAGCATCCCGAACACCGCCTGACCCACGGCGAAGATCAGCATGGAGATCACCAGCACCGCTCCCTGCCACGCGGGCAGCTCCACGGCGATGGCGATGCACACGCCCGCGATGACGGTGCAGGGCAGGCTGAGCATCAGCTGGAAGCCCACCTTGATCCACAGCAGGACGCTCTCCTCCATGGGGGCCTCCCGCAGGATCCAGAGATATTTGCCCTCCAGGCTGATGGCGGGGGCTGTGATGACGCAGGTACACAGGCAGAAGCCCATCACCACCGCCGCCATGGGCAGCACGGGCAGGAGGCCCCCTGTCATGGCGATGAATGCCCGCAGGTCGTCCCGCATCACCACCGCGGCGATGCCCGCCGCTACCAGCATGATGAGGCCGAGTCCGGCGTTCCACATATACATGGGGGTGCCGAAGAAGCGCTTGGCCTCCTTGGCCAGCAGGGCCTTGGTCTGGCCGGACGCGGACTGGGCGGACAGCTTGTAGTCGTTCCGGGCGGAGCGGGCGGCAAAGGCGGTGACCGCCTGACGGTACACCCGGCCCAGACAGACCACCACCAGGACGAAGGGGATAACGCAGCAGGCGACAAAGGCCAGCAGCAGCTTCCAGTCACCCAGGATGCCGTCGCCCATCCAAAGGATGGGGGCGGCCCAGCTCAGGGAGTCTTTGACCCCGACAGCGTTGGCGGCCAGATCCTCAATCATGCCGCTGAGGTTGAAGGAGAACCAGAACACCGCCACCATGTACAGCGCCATGACGATGTTCTGCCCCAGCGCCCCGCCCTTGGATACCTTTGCGGACAGAAAGGCCACCAGCGCCCCGAACAGCACGGACAGCGCCGTGTCCAGCAGGGGGAGGGCCAGCACGGCGATGAGCAGCCGCACCCAGAACAGCAGATCATGGCCAACCCCGCTCTGGGTCAAGAATGCGCACACCGCCCCGGCGGGGCCCAGTACGAAGAAGGAAAACAGCAGATTTTCCAGGTAGATGGCCATGATCCGGCTGGCCATCAGCGCGGTGGAGGACACGGGCATACTCAGCAGCAGATCGTTGTCCTTGCCGCCGAACACCACGCCCTTTACCGCGAAGGTGGTGAACAGCAGTCCTCCCACCAGCGCGGCTATGCCCATGAAGATGAACACCAGCACCTCCATGTGGACGGGGGCCAGCACCTCCATCAGCATAAAGCTGTACAGGCCGGACAGGTACAGCCCCAGAAAGGCGATGAGTACGATGGCCCCCACGCCGGAGGCCGCCTTTTTCCGTTTTCCCCGGCCCACGCCGGAGGAGGACAGCAGCATGGACTTGACGCTGACCTTCAGCAGGGCGAAGAACTTTTTCATTGCTCTCCCTCCAGCTCCAGGAACACGTTCTCCAGGGAGGAGTCGCCCACCAGCTGTTCAGTGGGGCCGCACTTCACCAGCCGTCCATCTTTAATGATGGCGATCTGGTGGCACAGTTTCTCCGCCACCTCCAGCACATGGGTGGAGAAGAACACCGCCGAGCCGCTCCGGCACAGGTCGGCCAGGAAGCCCTTCATCAGGTGGGAGGCGGAGGGGTCCAGGCCCACGAAGGGCTCGTCCAGGATGAGCAGGCGGGGCCGGCGGATGAACGCGGAGATGAGGGCCAGCTTCTGCCGCATACCATGGGAATAGCTGCCGATGGGGGAGCCCAGGTTGCCTGTCAGTTCAAAGGCGTCGCCGAATTTGCCGATGTCCTTCGTGCGCTGCTCCGCCGGGATATCGTACAGGTCGGCGATGAAGTTCAGGTAGTC
>CAZCFU010000068.1:0-7228 GCA_964498005.1 uncultured Oscillospiraceae bacterium
CTCTCCGGCTCCACCTCGATCTCCAGCTGGCCGGGGCCGCCCACCTCGTGGTGGTGGTACTTCACCTTCACCCCCCACTCCGCCATTTTCAGGCAGATCTCGTTGCGCAGGTCGAAGGTGGTGTCCTGGGGCAGGGCGGCGTGGTAGCCGTCGTGGTGGGCGATCTGATAGCCGCTGCCGTCCGGGTCATCCGTGTTCCACTCCGCCTCGGCGGCGTTGATCCGAAAAAAGGCGTGATCCGGATAACAGGAGAACGTCGTGCTGTCGAAGACATAGAATTCAAACTCCGGGCCAACCACCGCCCGGTCGGCGATGCCGGTCTCCCGCATATACTCCTCGGCCCGCTGGGTGACGCTGCGGGCGTACTGGCCGAACCGCCGGTTTTCAGGCTGGTCGATCACCATGACGTCCCCGGTCATGGACAGGGTGGGCACAGCGGTGAAGGGATCCAGGCGCGCGGAGTCCAGATCCGGGATAAAGACCATGTCGCTTTTTTCTATGGAGGCGTATCCGAAGTTAGATCCGTCAAACCCGATGCCGTAGCGGACGGTGTCCTCGCCAAAGCGCTCCACCGGGATGGTGATGTGGTGCCAACGGCCCATGAGATCGACGGTCTTAAAGTCCATCATCCGCACACCGTTCTCCTGGCACAGGCGTTGAATTTCCTCAATTTTCCTGGTCATGTTCCACCTCATACAATATGAAATTTTTCGATGCGTTCCCCCTTTGGAACTCACCGTCTCTCTTATTTTGACCTACAAAAATAAAAAAGTCAAGAGAAAACACCGGCCAGATCCCGAATGACCTCCCCGGCGATGATCAGGCCGGCCACCGCCGGCACAAAGGCGTTGCTGCCGGGCGTCTGCCTGTGCCGGACGCCCTCTTGCGCTGCGTCAGGGGGGCTGTCCACATCGCCAATGGGCGTCATCGGCGGCTCCTTGGAGTACACCACCTTCAGCTTTTCGATCCCCCGCCGCTTCAGCTCCCGCCGCATGATCCGGGCCAGCGGGCACATAGAGGTCTCATAGATATCCGCCACCTCGAACGCGGACGGATCCATCTTGTTTCCGGCCCCCATGCAGCTGATGATGGGCACGCCCGCGTTCCGCGCCTGCTCCACCAGCTCCAGCTTCCCGGCCATGGTGTCGATGGCGTCCACGATGTAGTCATATTGGGAAAAATCGAACTGCGCAGCGGTCTGCGGCGTGTAGAAGGTCTTATAGGTATGCACTTCCGCGTCCGGGTTGATGTCCAGGATGCGCTCCCGGGCCACGTCCACCTTGAACTGCCCCACCGTCCGATGGCTGGCGAGGATCTGGCGGTTGATGTTGGTCAGGCACACCCGATCGTTGTCGATCAGATTCAGCGTCCCGACCCCGCTGCGGGCCAGCGCCTCCACCGTGTACCCTCCCACGCCGCCAATTCCAAACACAGCCACCCGGGCGCGGTACAGTCGATCCATCCCATCCTTACCAAGCAGAAGCTCTGTCCTCGAAAACTGGTTCAGCATATCATTTCTCCGTTTCCTGTTTTCATGCCCTGGGTGTGCCGATCCAGCGCCCCAAACCGATGCCTCAAATCACCTGGTGCTCCTTCCACTTTCCCCGCAGGAACCGGATCAGGAACAGGGCGGCCCGAACCACCCAGTCGCAGAACATGGCCACCCAGACCCCCAACAGCCCCATCCCGAGCCCTTGCGCCGGGCCCAGCAGATAGCTCATGCCGATGCGGCAGATCCACATGGACAGCATGGAGACCACCATGGTAAACTTGGCGTCCCCCGCCGCCCGGAGGGCGTTGGGCAGGGTGAAGGACATGGGCCAGAACACAATGGTGAACACCGCGCACCAGCGGAGCACCTGGATGGCGATGGCGGCGGTGGCGGGCGTCAGGTTGAACAGGGGCACCAAGACCGGCGCCGCCAGGAACAGGCCCAGGCAGGAGACCCCCATTGAGAGGTAGACCACCTTCATCAGCTTCTTGGTGTAGCCCACCGCCTGCTCGTGATCTCCGGCCCCCATGCACTGGCCGATGACCGTCACCATGCTGAGCCCCACCGCCTGCCCCGGGACGTTGATGAAGCTGGCCACGGAATTGCAGATGGCGTTGGCCGCCACCGCGGAGCCCTGTACGGCCAAATCCACGCCCACGTCGAAGGAGGTGACCAGCCGCAGCACCAGCAGCTTCCCGATCTGGAACATACTGTTTTCGATCCCGGCGGGTATCCCGATGCCCAAGATCGTCTTCACCGTCCGCCACTGGAGATTGGGCCGGAACAGCTCCTCCACATACACCTGGAGGCTGGGCCGGGTGATCATCACGCCGATGATGACCGCCGCCGCGATCCGGGAGGCTAAGGTACCGATGCCCGCCCCGGCGGCCCCCATGCCAAAGCCGTAGATCAGCACGGCGTTCACCGCGATGTTGATGAGATTGACGATCAGCGAGTTGACCATGGACACCTTGCTGTTGCCCATGGCCCGGAACAGGGCCGCGCCGGCGTTATAGATGGCGATAAAGGGGTAGGCGGCCGCCGTCAGCAGGAAGTAGATCAGGGCCGAGTCCATGACCTCCTGGGAGATGCTGCCGAAGAGCAGCCGCAAAATATGCTCCCGAAACAGGAGCGCCGCCCCCATCAGGAACAAAGCCGCCAGCAGGGCGACATACAGCAGCTGCTTGGCCGCCGACCGGGCGTTTTCCGGCTCCCGCCGCCCCAGGTATTGGGCCACCACCACCGCTCCGCCGGTAGACAGGGCGGAGAAAATGTTGATGATCAGGATATTGATGCCGTCCACCAGGGACACCCCGGAGACCACCGCCTCCCCGGCGGTGGTGACCATCATCGTGTCGGCCATGCCCACCGTCATCAGCAGCAGCTGCTCGATGACCAGGGGGATCATGAGCCGGGTCAAGTCCCGGTTGGTAAAAAGGGGTTTTGTTTCTTGCGCCGTGGATTCCATGGGGCACACCTCGAGTTTCAATTGACTATACGCGTCTCAGCGGAGGCCCGTCCAGGCTCACCACCCGGTCGCAGGCCGAGAGCACCTGGGGCTGATGGGTGGCCAGCACAGCCGGGACGTTCAGCGCCCGCAGGCGGCCCATGATCCTGGCCGTCCTCTCCGGATCCACCCCGGCGAAGGGTTCGTCCAGCAGGAGCCACTCCCCGCCCAGCGCCGCGCACCGGGCCAGGGCCAGCCGACGGGCCATGCCGCCGGACAGGGCGGCGGGGTACGCGCCCCCCTCCCCGGCCAGCTCCGCGAAGGCCAGCCAGCGCCCCGCCTCTCCCCGGCCGCTTCGGGGGAGCACGTCGGTGATCTGCTGCTCCGCCGTGCGCCAGGGCAGCAGGCGATCCTCCTGGAACAAAAACGCCGTCCGGGCCGGGGTCACGCCGGACACCGTGCCGCTCTCCGGCCTAACCAGCCCCGCCATCACCCGCAGCAGGGTGGTCTTGCCGCAGCCGGAGGGGCCGCAGAGGGCGGTGAGCCCGTCCGGTATCTCCAGGGAAAACCGGTCCAGCACCAGCTTGTCCCCATAGCGCAGCGTCACATCCTGTAATTTGATCACGCCCCGCGCCCCCTCTCCAGCACCCGGCGGAACAGCCCCTCCAGCGCCAGGGACAGCGCCACGATGGTCAGCGTCCAGGCAAACAGGTCGGTCGTCTCCAGCCCCAGCTTGGCCTGCTGGATGCGGGAACCGATGGCCCGGGCCGGTGGGCAGAGGACCTCCGCCGCCACCCCGGACTTCCACGCCAGTCCAAAGGCAGTGAGCAGCCCCGCGGCAAAGTGGGGCCGCAGGGCGGGCAGATAGATGAGCCGCAGGGTCTTGAAGCGGGAAAAGCGGTAAGCCCGGGCAAATTCCAGCAGCCTGCCGTCCAGGTTACCCAGCCCCGCCGACAGCGAGCCCCACACCACCGGCAGCACCATCAGCCCCGCGATGACCCAGGGGATGGCGGCCCGCGCCACCCACAGGTACACCAGCAGGATGAAGGACACCACCGGCGTGGCCCGCGCCACCCGCACCGCCGGGGAGACGATCCGGTCGGCCCAGGGGGAGAAATGGGTGAGGAATGCCAGCGCCGTCCCTGCCGCCGTCCCCCAGGCGAGGCCCAGAAACACCCGCCCCAGGGTGGCCCCCACGGACAGCCAGAAATCAGCCGTCCCGGCCAGGGCCAGCAGCCGCGCCGCCACCGTTACCGGGCCGGGGAGGAGCAAGTCCCGGCCCACGCGCCACGCCGCAAGCTGCCATACCCCCAGCCAGAAGGCCGGGGGTATCACATATTTCAACAGGGTTTTCAAGCCGGTAGCCCTTAGCCGGCCAGCCAATAGATGCCGTCATCGGGCAGGGAGCCGCCCACCGAGGCCGGGTCAATGGCGTACAGCGCCATAAAGTAATTAGAGATGGCGCTCATCATGTCGGTGTCCGAGATAAAGGCCAGGTGGCACTGGGGGATGGCCTGCTTGGCAATGCCCGCGCTGGGGGTGATGCCGTAGCCCGCCACCAACTCCGCCGCCGCATCCACATTGTTATTCACATAGTCAATGGACGCTTTATAGTCGGTGAGGAACGCGGCCACCTGGTCGGGATGGGTTTTAGCGAACTCCGTCCGAACCACCACGGCGGTCATGATGAGCTGGCTGCCGCTTTGCAGCGCGTCCCATGCCTCGGTGACGTCGATAGCGGCGCGCACCTTGCCCTCGCCCTTGGCGATGGCGGCGGTGGCGGCGGGGACGGGGAGCATCGCGCACTCAATGTCGCCGGACAGCAGCTTGGCGCTGATTTCGGTGGCGTCGGCAAAGACCACTTCCACGTCCGTGCCGATCTCCAGGCCGTTTTCCCGCAGTAAATAGCGCAAAATATATTCCGGGTTGGCGCCCTGCCCGGCGGAGTAGATGGTCTTGCCCCTCAGATCCTCCACTGAGTTGATGGACGTACCGCCGTTCCCCTCCAGGATGTGGAGCACGCCCAGGGTGCCCGCGGCGATGATCTGCACGCCGCCGCCCGTCTTGTTATAGAGGTTCACCGCCACGTTGGAGGCCATGGTGGCGATGTCGATCTCACCGTTGGTCAGCCCCGCCACCAGCTCGCTGTTATCGGTGTAGATGCCGTACTGGTAGGTGGTATGCAGGCCGGCTGGATCGTTATCCACAGCGTCCAGCAGCTTGGCCGCGCCCACGCCGGTGGGGCCGGACAGCACCGCCAGACGGACATCCGGCTCCTCGTCATTGGCAAGGCTGGGCGTCCCGGTGGGTTCGCCGGAGGGCTCCTGGGCAGGCTCCTGGCTGGGGGGGACAGATTCGGAAACCTCCTCGGAGGGCCCGTCGGAGGGATTTTCCGCCGCCGGTTTGCAGGCGCACAGGGAGAGCAGCAGCGCGAAGGCCAGCGGCAGGGCCAATAATTTCATCCGTTTCATATCGATGTTCCTTTCTTTTGCGGGCAAGGCGGTTTTCCCCGCCTACGATGGCTGAATATGGTACCGAGGAGATTATAGCGGGCATATCGCCCAAAGTCAAGCCGGAAGCCCCCCGCAATTTATTTACCATTTCTTAACGAGCACCCTCTTGTTTTTTCCCCCGGACTCCGTTATACTATGGGGCAGTCTAAAGTTGACATAATGCGAGGGGATTCGACAATCCCTCTTTTGAAAGGATGCCTTTCCATGAGCAATTCACCCAAGCGGGCGGTCAGCCCCAAGCCCCCTTTCCTCCAGCGGCTGGCCAAGGGCCTGTACATCGCGCTGTTTATCCTCTCCCTCGTTGTGGTGGTGGGCTTCGTGGCGCTGAAGCTGCTTGCCCCCGCCCCCAAGGTGCCCAATCAGGTGGAGTTCCCCATCGGCCCCATCCAGTCGTCGCACGCGCCGGAGCAGCCCTCCGAAGCGGTGGACGACCCCGACCCCGATCCCACCCGCCTGGTCCTCAACCGCCGGGAGGGGGTTTACACCTGTCTGCTGCTGGGCGTCGCCGACCAGGGCGGCAGCGACACCATCATGCTGGGCGTGTTCGACACCGGGGCCAAGACCGCCTCCCTCATCTCCATCCCCCGGGACACGGTGGTGCGCTACGAGGGCTCCTATAAAAAGATCAACGCCGTTTACTCCTATGGCGGAGTGGACGCGATGGTGTCCGCTGTGGAGAATATGCTGGCGGTGCCCATCGACTACTATGTGACGGTGAACACCAGGGCTTTCCGGGAGATCGTCAACGAGATCGGCGGGGTGTACTTCACCGTGCCGGTGGACATGGATTATGAGGATCCCTACGGCGACCTGTACATCCATATCAAGGCGGGCTACCAGTGGCTGAACGGCAGGCAGGCCGAGGGCGTGGTGCGCTGCCGCAGCTGCTATGCCAACGCGGACATCGGCCGCTCCGCCACCCAGCGGGCCTTCCTGATCGCCCTGGCCAAGCAGACCGTTACCCTGTCCAACGTGACTAAGGTGACCAACCTCATCAACATCCTGAACACCTATGTGAACAGCGATATGCCGCTGAACGTCATGGTGTACTTCGGCACCCAGGCGGTGGGCATGGATCTGGACACGGCGCTGAAAACCGGCGGGCTGACGGGGGCGTGGATCACCCCCTATTGGGAACTGGACGACGACGCCACCCTGGAGCTGGTGAACGGTCTGGGCATCTACGAGGAGGAAATCCCCGCCGAAATTTTGAACATCATCCATCCGTAAACAAGGAAACGGCCCTCCCGCCGCAGGCGGGAGGGCCTATTTTCATTATTTTGTCGCCCAGCTTCCGGTGGCGGCGGCGGTGAGGTAGGCGTTAATGAAGCCGTCCAGATCGCCGTCCATCACCCCGTTGACGTTGGACGTCTCAAAGGCGGTGCGGTTGTCCTTCACCAACTGGTAGGGCATGAACACGTAGGAGCGGATCTGGCTGCCCCACTCGATCTTGAGCTGCACGCCCTTGATGTCGGAGATCTTGTCCAAATGCTCCTGCTCCTTGATCTGCATCAGCTTGGAGCGCAGCATCTTCATACAGGTCTCCTCGTTCTGGAACTGGGAGCGCTCCGTCTGGCAGGACACCACGATGCCCGTGGGCTTGTGGATCAGCCGGACGGCGGAGGAGGTCTTGTTGATGTGCTGGCCGCCCGCGCCCGAGGAGCGGTACACCTGGCGCTCGATGTCCTCGTCCCGAATCTCCACCTCCACGCTGTCGTCCAGCTCGGGCATGACCTCCACGGCGGCAAAGGAGGTCTGCCGCCGGGCGTTGGCGTC
>CAZCFU010000069.1:0-7228 GCA_964498005.1 uncultured Oscillospiraceae bacterium
TTGCTGGCCTCCTTGAACAGGTCGCGGACACGGGACGCGCCCACGCCCACGAACATCTCCACGAAGTCGGAGCCGGAGATGGAGAAGAAGGGCACGTTGGCCTCGCCGGCCACGGCCTTGGCAAGCAGGGTCTTTCCGGTGCCCGGCGGGCCCACCAGCAGCGCGCCCTTGGGCAGCTTCGCGCCGATCTCGGTGTACTTGCCGGGGTTGTGGAGGAAGTCGATGATCTCCTCCAAGCTCTCCTTGGCCTCGTCCTGGCCCGCCACGTCCCGGAAGGTGACGCCGGTCTTTTTCTCCACGTACACCTTGGCGTTGGACTTGCCCACGCCGCCGATGCCGCCGAAGCCCCCGCCGGAGCCCATCTTCTTAAACATATAGCGGTAGAGGAACATCAGCCCCACCACCATGAGCAGGATGGGCACCACATTGCCCACAATGATGGAGAACATCTGCTGTTCCTGGGTCACCGGGTCGGTGCCGTAGTGCTCCACGCCGTTCTCTTCCAGCCATTGCACGAATCCGTCGTGGTGCACCGGGCCCACCTGGAACTTGACGGAGCTGCTGGCGGCGGTCTCCAGATCCCTGCGGTCAAACGGGCCGAAGATGCTTTGCATCGCCCCGGTGCCGTAGGTGCTGGACATCTCGTCCACCAGCTCCTTCAGCGGGGGGGCGCCCTCCTTCAGGGAGAAGGTGTATACCGTGGACTCCAGCTCGATCTCGTCCACGTAACCCGCCTCTACCCACTTATAGAAGGTAGAGTACTCCACCTCCTGCACGGTGGCCTTTTCCACCGAGCTTCGGCACATATTCAGCAGGAACACCAGCATCACCGCCCACAGGACGATGCTGAAAAACCCCAGCGGGGCTCGCTTTTTGTCGTCGCCGCCGTTCTGGTCGTCGCGGCGGTTGGGGTCGTTGGGCTTGAGCGGGCCGGCCATAGGCACAACCTCCTTTATCAACGGGGCAGATCCCCGGGCCAATATCGCTTTTTTCGGATACTGCTATGGAAGTATACCACACCTTGCCGGCAAAAACAAGAAATGTTCTTGGCCGGGGTGTAAACTTTCTATGACGAAAAAAGGCGAGGAAAAAGATATCCGCTTCCCCTTTCGCCCCGGCGGAAATTATGGTATACTTTATCATTGCTGATATTGTAACCCAAAACACCAGAGAGCAAAAGGAGTTTTTCCCATGCGTGAGGATAAAAACCGGCGCAAGCCGCCGGAAGCGGAGGCCGACGGCCTCATCGAGGGGCGCAACGCCGTCATCGAGGCCCTGCGGGCGGGAACCGCCGTCGACAAGATCTACATCGCCCGGGGGGAGACGGACGCCACCCTGGGCCACATCGCCTCCACCGCCCGGGGCAAGGGCATCGTGGTCACCGAGGCTGACCGGCGCAAGCTGGACGGCATGAGCCGCACCAAGAGCCACCAGGGCGTGATCGCCATTGCCGCCGTCCGGGAGTACGCCAGCGTGGACGACATCCTCGCCGCCGCCCGGGAGAAGGGGGAGGCCCCCCTCGTGGTGGTGTGCGACGAGCTGTCCGACCCCCACAACCTGGGGGCGGTGATCCGCACCGCCGAGTGCGCCGGGGCCCACGGGGTCATCATCCCCAAGCGGCGCTCCGCGGGGCTCACCGCCATCGTGGCCAAGACCAGCGCCGGGGCGGTGAGCTATCTTCCCGTGGCCCGGGTTCCCAATCTGACCGCCGTCCTGAAGGAATTGAAGGACGAGGGGCTGTGGGTGTTCGGCACCGCCGCCGACGGCGGCACAGCACTCTATGACGCCGACTTGAAGGGCCCCGCCGCCATCGTCATCGGCAGCGAGGGGGACGGCATGGGCCGCCTGGTGCGGGAGCAGTGCGACTTTCTGGTGTCCATCCCCATGAAGGGGCAGCTCAACTCCCTCAACGCCTCCGCCGCGGCGGCGGTGGTGCTGTACGAGGCCGTCAGACAACGCCAATAAGGGAGGGCGCATCCATGTCCGATGAAACGAAAAAAACGGGCGGGCGGGAGTACACCGTAGACGAGATCCTGGCGGAGTACGGCTCCAAAGGCCGGAAAGCCGCAGGCGAACCGTCCCAGGGTGAAAAGCCCAAAAAAGTGGTGGATTTCCCCACGGAAAAGCTTCCCGTGCTGCCCTCCGATGAGGCGGAAGCTCCCCAACCCCCCATCCGGGCGGCAAAGAAGCCCGCCGTCAAGCCCAAAGCGGACGAGCCCATCCCGGAGATCGTCCCGGAAAATGTGGGCCGCGCCATCGGGGCCCATCTCCACACCCTGCTGCGCCGGGCGGACAACTACGCCGACCATATGTATGACCAGGCCGAGCCGGACGCGGAGACCCGGAAGGTGGAAAAGTACATCCCCGGCGTGGACAAGGAGGAGCTGCCCGATGAGGGCGCTCCCCCCCGCCGGCCAAGGCTCCGGGTGGTCAAGCCCCGCCAGCTGCCCCCGGACACCCCTCCCGCCAAGCTGGCCGCCCGGTACCAGAAGGGGCTGAAGGGCCAGAGCGTCCGGGTGAGATTTTCCACTCTGCTGGCCCTGGCCGCCGTCCTGTGTTCGGTGGAGCTGCCCTTCCTGCCCTGGGCCTCCCTGGCCGGAAATCTGGCCGGGGCGGGGATTGGGGTGTTCCAGCTTCGCTGCTGGATCCTCACCGCCCTGCTGTTTTTGGAGGGCTCGCTTTGCTATGAGATCATCGCCGCCGGGGGAAAGCAGCTCTTTACCCTGCGTCCCCGGGCGGAAACCATTTTGCTGTTCTCCTGGGTGTTTACCCTGGCAGACGGACTCACCGCCCCAAGCATGGACGGGCGGGACGGCTTTCTGCCCTTCTCGGCGGTGGCGGCCCTGGGGCTGGCCTTCGCCCTGCGGGGGGAGCACGCCCGCCGCCGGGGGGACCGCCTGTCCGCCAAGGCCGCGGCCCAGGTCCGCGCCCCCTATATGGTGTCCATGGCGGACAAGCTGTGGTCCAGCAAGCCTACTTACACAAAATGCTCCGGCTCCGCCCTGGGCTTCGGCAGCCAGCTCCAGATGGAGGACGGCGGTCACGCCGCCTACCGTGTGGCCGCCCCCCTGCTGCTGCTGGGGGCGCTGCTGTGCTCGGTGATGGCCTCTATGGGCCAGAAGGCCCCGGAACGGTTGGTCTGGGCGGCCTCCGCCTGCTTCACCGCCGCCGCCTCCTGGTCGGCCCTGCTGGCCTTTGCCATCCCCTACCGCAAGCTGGCGGAGCGGCTCAATAAGATCGGCGCGGCGCTGGCCGGCTGGACAGGGGCCGTCCGGTGCCGCCATGGCGGCGTCATCGTCAGCGACCTGGATCTGTTCCCCACCGGCTCGGTGACGGTGGCCCAGGTGAAGGTGTTCGGCGGCGCGGCCACGGAGAAGGTGGTGGGGTACACCGCCACCATGCTGCGCTTGATGGACTGCGGCCTCACCCGGCCCTTCCACGACCTGCTGCGCACCCACGGCGCCCTCTACCGGGAGGTGTCCGGCCTGGAGTGGCACGAGGGCGGTGCCTCCGGCGTCATCCGCAACCAGGAGGTGCTGGTGGGCACCTCCGCCTATATGCACCTGATGGAGGTGCCTCTCCCACCCGGCCACAACATCAAAAACGCCATTTTCTGCGCCATCAACGGGCAGCTTTCCGGGCTGTTCCTGCTGAACTACGCCATGAGCGACGGGGTGAACCCCAGCCTGTCCGCCCTGCTGAAGGCGGGCGTGACCCCGGTGCTGGCCACCCGGGATCCCAACCTGATCCCCGCCCTGCTGGAGCAGAAGTTCAAGCTGGCGGTGGACAGGATGGAGTTCCCCCCGGTGGAGCGGCGTCTGGAGCTGTCCAAGCCCGACCCGGAGGAGGTGGGCGGCCTGGTGGCTCTCCTCAGCCGGGAGGGCTTAAGCGTCTACTGCGACGCGGTGGTGGGGGGACGCAGGCTGCGGCTGGCCACCTGGTGGGGGCTGGCTTTCGCCCTGGGCGGGTCGGTCATCGGGCTGTGCCTCACCTTCTATCTCACCTCGGTGGGAGCCTTCGCCTCGCTGACCGTGGTCAACTTCCTCATTTTCATGGCCGCGTGGCTGGTGCCCCAGTTTTTGATCGCCAACTGGGTCAATCAGTACTGAAAAAACTCATGGGCACCCCGCCCATCTGTTATTTGATTTTTAAGGAGGAACCATCAAATGGTTGACAAGCTGTTCGAGGAACTTTGCGCGCTGGAGGAGGTGGAAGCCCTCGCCCTGGGCGGCTCCCGCGCCGGGGCGCTGTATGACGAGGCCTCCGATTACGACGTCTATCTGTACTGTACCCGTCCCATCCCCGAGGATACGCGGAAACACATCCTGTCCAAATACTGCCGCCTCATGGAGATCGGGAACCATTTCTGGGAATATGAGGACAACTGCCGCCTGAACAACGGGATCGACATCGACATCCTCTACCGGGATCTGGACTCGTTCGCCGAAGGCGTCGCGGAGGTGGTGGAGCGGTTCCAGCCCCACAACAGCTACACCACCTGTATGTGGCACAACCTGCTCACCTGCAAGGTGGTCTACGACCGTGACGGACGCCTTACCCAAATCAAGGAGCGCTTTTCCGTCCCCTACCCCCGCCAATTAAAGGAGAATATCATGGCCCGCAGCTGGCAGTTGCTCCACACCGCCATGCCCGCTTACGACGCCCAGCTCGCCAAGGCGGTCAAGCGGGGGGATCTGGTCAGCGTCAATCATCGGACGGCGGGCTTCCTGGAGACCTATTTTGACCTGCTGTTCGCCATGAATGAGTTGACCCATCCCGGCGAAAAGCGCCTGATCCAGATCTGCCGGGAGCGGTGCAAGCGCCTGCCCGCCCATTTTGAGGAGAATCTGGAGCGGCTGTTCGGGGATCTGTACCAGGCCCCCGGCCGGGTGGCGGAAGATATCGCCGCCATCATCTCGGAGCTGGAGCAGGTGGATCCCTGGGGCTGACGGCGCCGCGTCAAGCCCCTCATCCCGGAAGGAGGACTGGAAATGCAAAAATGGTTCAAATTTGTCGCCGCGGCGGTGATCGGCCTGTCCCTGACCGTCCTGCCCGCCCAGGCCTCTTTCCGCGACGTGGCCCCCGGAAGCTGGTACGAGGGGGCGGTCACCGAGCTGGCCCAGGCCGGGGCCATTACCGGCTATCCAGACGGCACCTTCCGGCCCAATCAGCCCATCACGGCGGCGGAGTTCGTCACCATCACCGCCCGCCTGGCGGGCCTCTCCCCCGCCCAAGGGCAGACCGCCCACTGGGCCGCCGGCCATATGCAGGCGGCGCTGGAGGCCGGGTGGTACGACTGGGACGAGATCCCTCCCACCGGCGAGCGGTTCGGCCTGCCCATCGCCCGGCAGCTGGCGGTCAAGATCCTCATGAAAGCCCTCCTGCCCAGCGCCCGGGGAAACTACAACACCGAATCCGCCAAAATCAAGGATTTCGCCGCCCTGGACGGCCGCTATTACGAGGCTGTCCTGGCGGCTTACGCCAGCGGCGTGGTTCACGGGGATAACAACGGGAATTTTCTGCCCCTGGGCACCCTGACCCGCGCCGAGGCCTGCACCCTGTTCCGGAACATCGGACGAACCCAGACGGATCAGCCTCCCACGCCGTCCACACCCGCCCCGGAGCCGTCCCAAAGCGTCCCGGAACCGGTTCGGACACGCCAGGGAGGCGTGTCCGAAAACGGCTGGCTGCAGGTTGTCGGGACGCGGCTGTGCAATGAGGCGGGCGACCCCATCGCCCTGCGGGGCATGAGCAGCCACGGCGTCCAGTGGTACGGTCAGTTCACCTCGTCCAAGGCCATTGCCAACACGGCGGACTACGGCGCGAATCTGTTTCGGGTGGCCATGTACACCGGGGAGGGCGGCTATCTCAGCCAGCCTGAGGCCGTCAAGGCCAAGGTGATTGCGGCGGTGGACGCCGCCATTGAGAACGACCTGTACGTCATCATCGACTGGCACATTTTGAGCGACGGCAACCCCATGGCCCATGTGAACGAGGCCATGGCGTTCTTTGGTGAAATGGCCCAGCGCTACCAGGACACACCCAACGTCCTCTACGAGGTCTGCAACGAGCCCAACGGGAACGTGAGCTGGGCCGCAGACGTGAAGCCCTATGCCCAGCAGGCGATCGCCGCCATCCGGGAGCAGGCCCCCAAGGCGGTGATCCTGGTGGGCAGCCCCACCTGGAGCCAGGACATCCATCTGGCCGCCGCAGACCCGCTGGAGGGGGAAAACCTGATGTACACCCTCCACTTCTACGCCGGGACCCACGGCGCGGATCTCCGCCAGCGCGTTGACGACGCTTTGGCCCGCGGCCTGCCCATCTTCGTGTCCGAGTGGGGGACCAGCCGGGCGGACGGCAGCGGCGGCGTATTTTTGGAGGAATCCAAGGTATGGCTGGACTTTTTGGACGAGCGGGGGATCAGCTGGTGCAACTGGTCGCTGTGCGACAAAAACGAGACCTCCGCCGCCCTGCGCCCCGGCGTCTCGCCGGAGAAATCCTGGGGGCAGGAGGATCTGACGGAATCCGGGCGGTTCGTTTTCTCCCGGTTTTCGCGATAAGCGGCCTCACAGCCGCACGGGCACCGGCCTGGTCATGGTCAGGCTGTCCGGGGTGACGGCGCACTCCACCGCCAGCACCTTGACGCCCGCCTCCGCCGCCTCCCGCAGCGCCGCGCCAAACTCGGGATGGGTGCGGTCGTTGGGGGAGAACGCGGTCATGCCCTCCATTTGGATCACCACGCACACCGCCGCCTCGTACCCCGCCTCATGGCAGGCGATCAGCTCCCGCAGATGCTTCACCCCCCGCTCGGTGGGGGCGTCGGGGAACAGGGCGAGGCCGTCCTCCTCCAGGGTGCAGCCCTTTACCTCTATGAAACCCCGTCGGGGCAAAGTCCGCTCTGGTTTGGAACGCCCGATCGGGCATTCCAAACCTTGCTCCCTTGCCCCTCCTCTCCCCCCGCGCCCCGCGGCGCTGGGCGCGCGCGGGGGCCCCCTGGAGTCCGTTTCCGACTCCGCCGAGTAAAAATCAAACCTCGAATTCCCCCAGGTCGTCTCCGGGCGGAGCAGGGACGGCCTGGGCAGGCCCAGCTCCGCCCCCAGTCCAGCCGCCATCCACTCCCCGAACACCTTGTTGGGCGCCTGGGCGTCCATATTGATGAGCAGGGGCGGCCCGTCCGGGCGGAGCTTCTCCACCGCCACCAGGTCGAATTTCGTCTTGCGCTGGGGGT
>CAZCFU010000070.1:0-7220 GCA_964498005.1 uncultured Oscillospiraceae bacterium
GGGAGATCCTTTTCTTTGTTGTTATTCGTCTTGTTTATATATTTCCTCCCCAAATCCTGGAGGGGGCCCCCTCCAGGATTTGGGGAGCGGGCAGTTCGACTGCCGCCCACCTGGACAAGGTTCCGGGAACACGGTATAATGAGTCCATATGACAAGGGGGCAGAGCAATGCAGGAACTGCGTTTAGGTGAGATGATCCGCCGCAGGCGGGAGGAACTGAATATCAGTCAGGAGGATCTGTGCCGGGGGATATGCGACCGCATCAGCCTCTCCCGGTTCGAGACGGGGCGGCAGTCCCTGTCCCGCAAGCGGGTGGTAGCCCTGTTCCAGCGGCTGGGTCTGCCCGACGATCGGTTCTACGCCCTGCTCTCCGAGGATGAGCTGGCTCTGGAAGAGGCGGAGCGCGAGGTCCGATGTACCGCCGTGCGGCTGGAGCGGGCGGCAGAGGCGGAGCGACCCGCCCTATGGGCCCTGTTTCGGGAAAAACTGGCGGCACTGGAGGCGCTGGGGCCGGACGACCCTTTTATCCGCCAGTGCTCCCTGTCCGTCCGGGCGATGCAGGGGACGGAGACCGGCCCCTATGGGTTCGAGGAGCGGCTCGGGATGCAGCTGGAGGCCATCCGGCTCACCGTCCCCCGGTTCGACCTGGACTGCGTCGGCATGGGGCCGTACAGCACAGAGGAGCTGCGGATCATCATGCAGATCGCCGTGACGCACAGTGCGGCGGGGCGGTATGAGGAGGCGGTGGGTATCTACCGCATGGCCCTGGAATATCTGGAGGCCAATGGCCAGCGCCTGCCCCAGTATTCCATGCTATATTCCTATTTCACCTATAACTACAGCGCAGCACTGTGCCGGATGGGCCGCTTCCAGGAGGCTTTAGACATGGCGGATGAGGGCTGGCAAACTTGTGTGCAGTCAGCCCGCTATCAAGTACTGGCGTATCTTTTGTCGCTTCAAGCCGAGTGCCATTTTAGGTTAGGAAACCGCACAAAAAGCATTGAGCTGTACCATCAAGCACACTACGTACTGAAAGCCACAGGAGATGAATATAATTTGCGGCTGCTTGACGCAGAAGCCAAGGAATGGCTTAATATCACGTTCCCATTTTGAATGTTTCGTCATAGCGCACAAATTTGGGGGCGAAAATTTTCTTGGAGTGTGCACAGGACGATATAGTCAAATTACATTTTTTATGGTATCTTGCTTTCCAACAAGAGCTCTTGCAAGTAGAATATAGAATAAGGTGATATCATGAAAAAAATTGCTGCTTTCTTCCTCTGCACCCTGATGGTCATGTCCCTGTCCCTTCCCGCCTTCGCTTTGACGCCCGATGCCACGGGCACCGAGCCAGTGTCCCCCCATTCTGTCTCGCACACCCACAGCGGTTTCCCCTACAGCGCGACCTGCAACGGCACTACGCAGACCTGGTATTGCAAATGCTCTTGCGGCGCGTATTTTACTCAAACCCGCACTTGCCCTGCAGGCCCCCACAGCCCTCACCATTGTGAAGCGCTCCCTATCTGAGTTGACAAACCCATCTGAGTATGGTATTCTTTATCCAAGTAAATCGCTAAATTGAAGCTTGCTTTGTGTGTCGCATTCCAACCCAATTCACAGCCCGGCGGCGGATTCCGCCGCCGGGCCCTCTTTTATCCCGGGAGGTGTTCTCATGTTCCACAAACAAAACGCCCGCCAACCCCTGGCCGCCGCCCTGCTGGCCCTGCTGCTGGCGCTGACTTCCGCCTTTTCCTGCATCGGCCTGTCCGGCTGGGCCTCCTTCCGGCGGCAGCTGGCCGCGCTGGACGCCCAGTATACCACCGTGGCCTATGCCATGAACAACGAATCGCCGGCCAGATACGACTATCTACCCGTAGAGGAGTACGAGGACGGCTCCGAGCTGTTTGAGGATGGATTTGTCTGGGCCAGCAGCGAACGGGCGAATACTCTGGCTGAGAAGGCGCCGGGGTTCCTGCGCAGGGACACCAATGTGCTGGCCGCCGCCTATACCCCCAACCAGAAGGGATTCAGCTCCGGGGCCGCGGATCCTCTGGCCTATCAGTGGGCCTACGACTGGAACCGCTACGCCCAGACGGTGGCGGCGCTGCGCTGTGTGGACATCGTGAAAAACCCATACTACACCCTGATGAACTGGACCTATTACCAATATATATTTGAGTGGATCGACCCGGTGTGCCGCATGGACGCCTACGACCTGCCGGAGCATCCAAAGGTGCTTACGGTGGAGATCCGCAACGATCTGCAATCGGATGAGGAGGGGAATCCCTGCCCGCCCGTGGAGATCGGCAAGACCTACCTGTTTCGGGGGAACTTCAAGGATTTTGAGACGCACTACTGGTACAAGATGGTCTGGGCCACCGAGGACGAGCCGGAGCACGCGGAATATTATTGGTACCGCTATACGCAGGATAACGTGACGTCGATGACGGGGGTGGATCCCGCGGAGCACCCCGCCTGGCATCTGTATGATTTCCCATGGCAGGAGTTCGAGGTATGGCCGCCCGTCAAAGGGGAGGACGGCTCCCCGCTGGACACGGACAGCCTGGGCCACACCTACCCCCTGACGCCCAATTTCTACCTGGACTCCACCCCCATCCCGGAGGAGAAGGACGAGCTGGGCTTTTTCCGGGTGGCCTATGTGCCGGAGGGCAGTTGGCCGCTGTTCACCGAGTACGAGGGGGACTGGCGGGACTTTCTCAACACCGAGGAGGGCCGGGTGTGGCGGGACGAGATCATCCCCAACTGCGAGCTGAACCACAACTCCGTCCCCGTCCTGCTCACGGACAATATCCAGGGCCTGTCCCAGTTCTGTCAGGAGGAATCCACCCTGCTGGAGGGCCGGTTCATCACCCAGGAGGAGTATGACCGGGGGGACGCGGTGTGCATGGTGGGCGCGGACTACGCCCTGTACAACGGCCTTCAAGTGGGGGACACCCTGACGCTGGATCTCTATGACACAGACCACGCTACCCAGAGGGGCGGTCTACAGCTCCTGGCCAACTGGGCCACCTTTTACTACACCACCTGTCTGCCCCTGACGGAGGCGAACCGGCTGGACGTGACCCGGGATTACACCATCGTGGGGCTGTACACCGCCCCGGTGCGGCCCATGGACCCGGACGGCCACGGCTTCCGGGGGGACACGGTGCTGGCCCCCAAGGCGTCCGCGCCGGAGGTGGTGAACGCGGCGGAGGAGGACAAGGTGACGCCGCTTCTGAACACCCTGGTGTTGAAAAACGGCTCCATCGAGGAGTTTGAAGCGTACATGGCGGAAAACGGCGCGGCAAACCGCTTCCGCTACTACGACTACGGCTACAGCGAAATGGTGAGCTCCATAGAAGCCATGAAGAGCAGTGCCCTGCGCTTGGCCCTGCTGGGCGGGGCGGCGTTCCTGATCGGCGGGTTGGTGTTCCTGCTGGCCAGCTTCGCGCGGATGTCGGCCTCCGCCCGGGGCCTGCGCCTGCTGGGGGCCGGCCCCCGTAAAGTGGCGGGGGAGATGCTGTCCGCCCTGCTGCCGCTGATGGCGGCGGGGGTGATTGCGGGCGGCGTGCTGGGCGGCCTGCTGTACGGCAGGGTGTGCGAGGCGGTGCTGTCCCAGACGCTGGCCCCGGACTGGCCGGGTGTGGCGGTATGCGCGGCGCTCCAACTGCTGGCGCTGGGCGCTGTGGCGGCGGTCTGGGCGGCGCTGACGGCTCGGCGCGGGCTCATGCGGCGCAAACAGGAATGAGGAGGGATCGGCATGGGTGAGAAAAAGGGTGTGCTGGGCTATCTGCCCCTGCTGTCCCTGCGGGTGCTGCTACGCAGGCCGGGGGCCAGCCTGCTTCTGGCCGCGGTGGCGGCGCTGGGAGTGTACGCGGGCTGTGGCCTGCACAGCCTGGTGATCCAACAGCAGCGGGCCATTGAGGAGACCATACAGAACACCGTCATCCACTGCACCGTCACCGACGTGCGGGGGATGAACGCCGACAACCTGAACCTGCTCAGCCCCTATGTGGAGATGCTGCTGGGGCGCAGGGCCGACCGGGACCCCAGCTTGGCGGACATGGACCAGGCGGTGGCCAACGTAAAGGCCAAGGCGGACTGGGAGCTATTTAGGCCCTCCCAATTCACCCTGTGCCGCCTGCTGACCCTGGCCAGCGACGAGCGGCTGGAGGGCGCCCAGGTGACCTTCGAACCCGGGTGGAGCGAGGATGATCTGCTTTGGGACGAGATGGTCTGCCTGGTGCCCGAGGGCATGGACGCGGGGGAATCGGTGGAGATCGTTATGACCCAGCCGGAGGCGCGCGCCAGCCTGCGGGTGGTGGGCCGGGTGTCCGGCGGGCCGGAGGATGTGATCTACTGCCCCTTCTTCATGCCGTGGGGCGACGGGTTCAGCATGGCCTTCAGCGTCCGCTCCTGCACCTTTGACATCCGGGACACAGCGCGGCTGGACGAGTGTAAGGAAAAGCTGTTTTCCACCCCGTTTTTCGCCGTGCCCTCGGTGAACGCCACGCCGGACGGCTTCGCCGTGGGAGTGCTGGTACACGATGAGGTGTATCTGAAATCCCTGGAGGAGCTGCGCTCCAACCTGGATATGCTGGGGCTTTTGCAGCCGCTGCTGCTGGTTCTGATGGGCGGCATCAGCTTCTTCGCCGGGTATCTGGTCAACCGCCGCCGGAAGCGGGAGTTCGCCGTCATGCGCTGTCTGGGGATGCGCGGTCGGGCCATCTTCGGGCAGGTGCTGGGGGAGCAGCTGGCGCTGGGGCTGGCCGGCGGAGGGCTGGGACTGTGCGCCGCCCTGCTGACGGGCATGGAAATCCGCTCCGGCGGGCTGGCCTTTTCCGGGGCGGTGGTGGGGATGTTCCTGCTGGGCGCTGTGGTGTGCGCGGTCATCGCCGCCAGCGGCAGCGTGATGAAACTGATGAAAACGGAGGATTAAGGCGATGACGATCTTGACCGCCGACCACGTGGAATATACTTATCAGACGAAATACCAGACCGTCTACGCCCTGCGGGGGGTGGACTGCGCCTTCGAGACGGGCCAGATGACAGCCATTGTGGGCACGTCGGGCAGCGGCAAGACCACCCTGCTGTCCCTGCTGGCGGGGCTGGACGTGCCCACGGGGGGCAGCATCAACTTCCAGGGACAGTCCACCGCCCAGCTGGACCGGGACGCATGGCGGCTGGAAAACGTCTCGGTCATCTACCAGAACTTCAACCTGTTCGCCCATCTGACGGCGCTGGAGAACGCGGCCTACCCGCTCTACCTGCAAAAGCGGCCAAAGAAGCAGGCAGAGGAGGAGGCCGCCGCCCAGCTGGCCGCCGTAGGCATCCGTCCGGATCAGTTCGGACGCTATCCCCGAATGCTGTCCGGCGGCGAGCAGCAGCGGGTGGCCATCGCCCGGGCGCTGGCGGCGGGCAGCGGGCTGATTTTGGCCGACGAGCCCACGGGCAACCTGGACGAGGAGAACAGCCGGAACATTTTCGCTATCCTGCGGGATCTGGCCCATGAGCGGGAGCGCTGCGTGGTGGTGGTCACCCACGACATGGCCCTGGCGGAGCAGACAGACCGCGTTCTGCGCATCCAGGACGGGAGGATCGCGGGGGAGGCGTGAGTGGGCCGACCCAGATTCAGACCCAGAATAGGAAAAACGCGGACGGAGGCAGTGGAGACAACAGGGCCGGAAAGCATCCCACCCCGGAGTAAACATCTCCCGAAAGCGCTAAAAAGCCGCCGTCAGCACCGCTGACCGCAGCTCATAACCCGAAGGTCGTAGGTTCAAATCCTGCCCCCGCAACCAAAAGTCCTCTGATTTCATGTGAAATCAGAGGATTTTCTTTGTTTCTGCTCACTTTTTTGTGTGACCAATATTTTTGTTTTCCGTAAGACCCATGCGCTGACCCATACGGGGAAATGTCCGATTAGTTCCCGGCAGCATCGGATAGGATACTGCTCATGGTGTTCGCTGCCTGACGCTGCGCCGCTGTGGTCACGTGGGCGTAGGTGTCTAAGGTGAAGCCTGCGCTGTAGTGGCCCAGCATTCCGCTTACCGTCTTGATGTCTACACCGTTTTGAAGCGCTACTGTGGCGAAGGTGGGCCGCATATCGTGGAAACGAATTTCCGGCAGCCCCGCCCGTTTCAGCACCCGGTGAAGCATTTTCAGTACGCTGTCTGGGGAGATAGGGCCGCCTGTGGGAGAGGGGAACACATACTCGCTGTTTGTCTGTCTCTGCTGTTCCTTGAGAATCTCCACCGCGTCCTGTCCAATGGACACGCTTCGATAGGAATTCTTCGTTTTCAGCGGTGCCTCCACGATTTCTCCGTCAATCCGGGCAATCTGCCGCCGGACGTGGATGATACCCTGCTCCAAGTCGATGTCCTCCCATTTCAGTCCCAGCAGCTCACCACGCCGCAAGCCCGTAGCCAGTTCGATGTAGTAGAGTTCAAATACGCCGCTCTCCTGTGCCTCGTGCAGGAAGGATGCCAACTGTTCCACCGAAAGGGTCTTCATCTCTCTGTGCTCTAACTTTGGGAGGGCACAGCCGTCTGTGGGATTTGTGGCGATGAGCTTCTGGTCGATGGCGAAATCCATTGCAGAGGAAATCACCTGGTTGATGTTCCGCACCGTTTTGGCGCTCAATCCCTTTGGCTGATTTTTGGACTCGATTCGCTCCACCCTGCCGCCGCTCAGCAGCTTTTTGTAGAGCTTCTGTAAATCCAGAGAGGATAATTTGTTGAGCGGGATCTTGCCGATGTTGGGCTTGATGTGGTTGTCAATATAGCCCCGATAGGTCTTGTGAGACGAGGGCCGAACCTTGATTTTAGCGCAGTTCTCAAACCACACGTCCATCCACTGGCCGACTGTGTACTGCTCGGCCTTGATGATGTCCACCTTGGCGTTTTCTTCTATGGCCCGCTTCAGCTTTTCCTTGCATTCCTTCTGTGTTTTCGCCAACACATTTTTGTAGATCGCCTTACCTGTATTTGGGTCGCGGCCTGCCGTGTAGCGGCCCTCCCAACGGCCATCGCTGCGCTTGCGGATATTTCCTTCGCCGTTTGCCCTGCGCTTTGCCATTTGGCATCGCCTCCTTTCGCACCGACAGACCATACCACACCCTGCCAAGAATGTCCAGGGGAAACGGCAAGAGTTATCAGTTCAGACACATATTTTTTCAGCGTAGCTTGTCTTCTGTTACCGGCCTTCTCTTTGTATACACTG
>CAZCFU010000071.1:0-7173 GCA_964498005.1 uncultured Oscillospiraceae bacterium
GCCATCAAAGGCGGTATGAGTATTTCCAAGGTTTTCGCCATGTCGGGGATGAAAGATTATTCCACCTTCTACCGTGCCTTCAAAAAGGAGTACGGCATCACGCCCTCGGAGTTTGAGCGCAGTGTCCACGGCAACCTGAAGGGATCATAATTGAATCAAAATGGGAACCCCCACGAGTGAGCCGTGGGGGTTTTCTGTTTTTTCGACGGCCCAGGATGGTGGAGTGACGGGCCCGAAAATGAGCAGGTTTTGCCATGAAGACAGCATCTTTTGCAATCGCTCGCCCAGCGGCAATCAGGTACACTATAATAAAATAGCAACGGCTTGAACCACGGATGGGCGGCCCGCCAGCCGGACAAAAGTCGCTGTAAACGGCGCGAACCAGTAAGAGGCACAGTGATATGGAGCATTTTTGAGGAAACAGGCCCAAACTGCCACTGAATAACAGAGCGGGACGCTCACAAGCTGGAAGGGACGGGGGGCGGCTTATGGATCAGGCGATTGCGCCTTGGAGGATGCCCGCCGCTGGGTTCGCCGGCAGCGGCGGGGTGACACGACAGGCGCTTGGCAAACCATTGGAAATGATGGGACTGCAAAGCTGCGGGGCTAAAACACAGAGGCAGGCGTTTCTTGTGTCATGCCAGCCGGGCTGCACCCGGCAATCCGTCTGAAAGGGCGGCTGCGCAAAGCCAGAGGCTAAGGTGTGAGTGATTACGCTCACGCTATGCTCGATCGGTTATCGGACCTTTGCATCCGATATTGCAAAGAAAGGAAGTTTAACTATGAAGAAGTTTGAAAAAGCGGCAACTTTCGCGCTGGCCGGCCTGGTTGTCACCGCCGCGGGCAGTGTCGACGCCTACGCCGCGGACGTGCCCGATGAGGCCGATCTTGACCCCAATATCGAGAACGTTGAGGAGCAGAAGGAAAAGAACCCCGTTGATATTGACCGCGTCGAAAAGGGCGAGGACGGCAACCTCACTGTCAACCCTCTCACCCCCACTGATAACGTCGATGAGGTTGACGCCGGCACCACCCTTGAGGTAGGAACCGAGGGCGAGACCACGACCACGAGCAGCTCCACCAGCACCACCACGACCACCACCGATGGCGACGAGACCGTCACCACCACGACGACCACGACAACCACCACGACCACCAACCCCGACACCACGGTGAGCGGCGAGCTCACGGACCCCGAAAAGGAAGTGGATCCGACCGACGAGGACAAGAAGGTTGTGGATCAGGTCAAGGGTAATATCACTGGTTTCAAGAAGGGCGACATGGTGGACGGCTATGGCGTGACTGACGTTGAGAAGACGGAGGACGGCGACGTTACGACCACCACCGTCACGCTGACCAAGACCAGTGAAGACGATGCCCCGCTGAATGACGATGAACTGGCCAAAATCCTGAGCGCCTTGGGCATCACGGGGAATGCGAAGGACGGCTACATCGACAAAGACGGCAATACGGTCACCATTAAGGGGAGGGACGGTTCCACCTCGACCACCACCACCCTGACGATCACGGTGACGCAGGGCTCCAAAGAGGTCGACACGACTATCACGCCGGATGGCACCGACGCCGACAAGCTCATTGATGAGGCCAATGATATCCTGGACAAGGTGGCAAAGAAGGAACTTGGGGGCGAGGTTGAGACGAAGGAGACGGAGAACGGCAAAATTACTACGGTCACGGTTGGCGACACGGTCTACACCTTCACCTACGAAGAGGTGGAGATTAATCTCGGCGATGCCAAGACCCTGGCGGAAATCGCCGCTCTGCTGGGCGAGGGCTATACGGTGAGGGACGGCGCGATCTATAAGGGCAACGACAAGCTGACCCTGGAGGATGGCAAGCTCACGAAAATGAGCGTGACCGTGAGCAAAACCGAAACCACCACCCCTGACGAAGACATCAAAATCGTTGACATCGATGAAATTGATGGCCTGCAAAAGGTGGGCTCTGATGACGGGTATGCGTACCACTACTGGGCGACGGTGAACGGCAAGCAGGTGCTCGTCATCCTGGAAAAGGGCGACGATGGTGTGTACCGCGGCGAGAGTGATGACGGCAGCGTCATCTGCAAACTCACGGAGATTGAGGTAGACGCGACGAAGCTGACCAAGAATGACTTCGCGGACTTCATCGAGAAAAACGGCCTTGAGGGCTACGAGTTCAGCAATGTCGACGGCGTGATCACCTTCACCAAAGACGGCACCACCGTCAAGGTGGACGTGGACAAGACCACCGTGGTGCTGACGGTCACAAAGACAGAGGAAAAGAACCATGTCGTCACGGGCAGCACCGGTTCGTTTGAAGACACGGGCAACGATGAAGCAAGGAACGAGTTGGCGAAGGGCATCTATGCGTGGATCCGGCAACAGTTCGATAATCCGGCAACAACCGACATCACCCTCCCCATTGGGGATAACGGGGTGATGACCTTTGCCTTGGTAGATGGGGCAATGCAAGCTGCTGTGGGTGGCGAGACGTGTGATAATCCCGATGAAATGGTAGCATTTATCGCAAAGTATGTGACCGCCAAACAGGTCGACTACACGAAGCTCACGGATGACGAGCTGAAAGAACTCTTGAAGGAGTATAGTAAAAAAGATTTTGATGATAAGGCCACGAACCACATCGACCTGGGAATCAACGGCAAGCTGACTGTTGACGGGAACGAGGTGGACTGCATCCTCCTCCCCGGCAACCTGCATATGTTCCTCGGCACATCCGCGGACGCAATTGTGGGCATCACGTATGAGCTTGGTGAGGACGGCAAGGTGCACTTCTACAAAGATGGGGAAGAGATCCCCGTCAGCGCCTTGAAGGACGGCGGGTTTGATGAGAATGGTAATTTTACGCCAAATGGTGGAACAGTGGATGGCAACCTCTCACCGGATGAGAACGGTAAGTACCCTGATTTGCTGGAGCACAGCCCCTTTTGGAGCATGATCACGGTGGACGGGCAGACCGGATACCTTGAGTATATCCAGGGGTATGTTACAGGAAGTTTTATCAAAGACAACTACCCGTATCTGGCGAATGGCGACTACCAATTTTACGCAGTGATCGCCGAGGTCGGGTATAACCCGTATGAATTGGGCGTTCAGAATCGTTACAATACGGAAAAGGAGCTTAAAGACTACCTTACGGGTGTGCTGGACAATGCGATGAAATCTGAGGATGAGGCTGCGCTGGGAAAGTTTGGCCTGACACTTGACGAAGTCCTGAGCGAAGACTTTAACGCTGATGATTTCCTGAAGGGCCTGCACTATGTTGCGGTCCCAGAAATCGTCCAAGAGGGTTCGAAATACAGCAATGGCGGCACCTATTGGCAGGTCTACCTGAACAGCGCCCCCATGACCATCTACGGATTCCTCGATCACGGCAGCAACGGATGCGCTACATCTGGCGGTGAGCTTGGATCCGGATCAGGCTATGACCTGTACCTGGAAGATTTGACCCTGCGTGGCGATGAAGTGACCGTCTCTGCCCAGGGGCATAACAAGTTCGCCACCACGACTTCCACCAAGACCACCACCACGCACAAGGGCAGCGGCCTGACCTTGTCCGCCACGACCACCACTGAGGCGAACGGCACCGCTTACCAGGGCAAGCTGGAGTATTCCTACGAGGATAACGCGGTCGTCAAGCGTGTGTCGACCGTCCGCAATGTGAGCCTCAGGCTGGGCAGCAGCAGCACCGATACCACCACGATCACCCGGACGGAGCGCGAGCGCCAGCCCGATCCTGATCCCGATCCTGAGCCCCCCTCGCCCGAGGAGGAGATCCCCGATATAGAGGTGCCCCTTGGGGAGCTCCCCGAGGAGGAGATCCCCGATGTGGAGATCCCCCTGTCCGACGTGCCGCAGACCGGCGACCGGTTCAATATGCAGCTGTCCGCCGCCGCCGCGGCGGTGTCCGGGGCGTGCATCGCGTACCTGCTGTTCACCGGCAGGAAGGGCAAGAGCAAGCGGATGGCGAAGTAACAAACCCCGCGAAACACGCACAATGTAACATACCATCAGGGATAGCCCGGACTTGATGTCCGGGCTATCCCTCCATGGAGGGATAAAAGATGAAGGAGCGGCTTCGCATCGGGCTGATCGCGGTGCTGGCGGTGGTGTTTTTTGCCAGCATCGTGAGCCTTGTCCGGCAGCAGCTGGAGTACAGGGGCAACGCGGAAATCTACCAGAAGGCGGAGAGGATCGCCCAGACGCCGCCGGACACCCCGGCCCCCGCCGGGAGGGAAACGGAGGACGAGGAGGGAGAGGCCCCTTCCGGCATCTATCGGAGCGCGGAGGAGGAGCGGTACGCCAACGAGCTGCTTGGGCTGAATATCCCCGCCCTGCGGGAGGTCAACCCGGAGGTGGTGGGATGGATCCGCATCCCCAACACCGAGCTGACTTATCCCTTCCTCCAGGGGACGGACAACAGCTTCTATTTGAGCCACGGCTGGGAAAAAACCGCGAACGGAGCGGGTTCCATCTATATGGACTGGCGCTTTTCCCGCAGCTTTGAGGATTTCAACACGATCATCTATGGACACCAGATGAACAACGACACCATGTTTAGCGCACTGAAATATTACAAGGACCAATCGTTCTGGGAAAAGCACCCCACCATTTACATCTGTGACGGTGAGACAGTGAAGCTCTACGACGTATTCTCCGCTTGGGAGGCAAGCGTCACGAGCGTGGTCTACACCACGGATTTTTCCAATGAGGAGACGAAGCGGGAGTTTCTCGACGCCGCCCTGGCCGGTTCTGTGCTGGATACAGGGATCATCCCCGCCGCGGACGACCATATCCTGACCCTCTCCACCTGCACGCCGCAGGGCAGCCGCACCACCCGCTGGGTGGTGCAGGCCGTGGAGCGAAATGCGGAGTGAAGCGGCTCGGCGAGACCTGCACGCAAGTCGTGCAGGTTTTGCCATTTATACAGCAAGTTTTGCAATGTAATTCCATGTTCGCACTCGCTATACTATACTTAAAGAACAGAACGAACAAGATTGCGACGGATTTTTTAGTTAAAATAACGAAAAAGGTGCAGGCCAGGTGGTTTGGCCTGAGCTTAGGTAAGTGTTGCTTTATAGCAATAATTCGCTTTGCAAAGCGCATGTGCGCTTTGCAGCATGGTGGCCCGGGCCACCACTTCGAGGTGATGATATGCGGCTGTTCAATCTGGATTCCAAATTTTATCGGTTCATGACCAGGGTGGGAGACTGCATCCTGCTGAGCCTGCTGTGGATCGTGTTCTCCCTGCCCGTTGTGACCTGCGGCGCGGCGTCCTCGGCCCTCTACTACGCCATGCACAAGGTACTGCACGATCTAGGCGAGGGCACGGTGAAGGAGTTCTGGCGGGGCTTCAAAATGAATTGGAAGCAGGCCACGCTGATGTGGCTGCTGGAAATCGTTCTGGTCACCTTCGTGGTGGGCGACCTGTTCCTCATCTATCGCGGCCAGGGCGCCTCTGGCGTCGTATTCAAGGCCTTTGCTGTGTTCGCCATTGTGGCGGTGGCCTGGACGCTGTTCTGGTTCCCCTACCTGGCCCGGTTCGAGGCTAAAACCGGCATGGTGTTGAAGAATTCGTTTATTCTCATGACCATGAATCTCGGTTCCTCCATTCTGCTGCTGGCGGACTTCGCCGCGGCCGCGGCCCTGGCGGTGTTTCTCTACTACATCCCGCTGGTGCCGCTGTTCGTCCCCGGGCTGTACGCCATGTGCGCCAACCTGGTGCTGGAAAAGGTCTTTGCCAAGTATATGACCGATGGGGCGGAAGAACCCCAGAGTGAGCCTTTGCAAGAGAAGAGTGGGAACGCGTGATGAGTGAGGGTAAATCGCCTGCCGTCCTGCTGGCGGAGTCCCTGATGCTCCGCTACCCCGATCCGGACAGCTATCCATTCAAAAGCTGGTCCTATTCCCAGGGGTTCGTGCTGTGGGGATTCATCCGGCTGTATGAGTTCACTGGACGGACCGATTTCCGGGACTATGTACTGGCCTACTGCGGCAAGCACGTCAGCACCGATGGAACGATCCCCAAATTCCACGGCCAGAGCCTGGACAGCATTCTGCCCGGTTCGGTGGTGCTGTGGGCCTGGCGGGAGACCGGGGAGGAGCGTTACCGGACGGCCTGCCGGCAGATCCGGGCCGTCTATGAGGACTATCCGCGGAATCCGGACGGAGGCCATTGGCACAACCGCCGGGCAAAAGGCCAGATGTGGGTGGACGGTGTGTTCATGTCGCTGATGTTCCTGGTGCGGTATGGGAAGTACATCGCTGAGGGGGATGAGCAGAAGAGCTGCTATGACGAATGCGTCCAGCAGCTGAAGCTGATCTTCCTCCACTGCCAGAAGGACAGGGGCGGACTGCTCTACCACGCCTGGTGCGAGGCGGAGATCGCAGGCATGGACAAACCCCGCTGGGCCTCCCCGCTAAGCGGCTGCTCCCCCGAGGTATGGAGCGAGGGGCTGGGTTGGTACGCCATGGCCCTGGTGGAGGTCCTGGACATCCTGCCCGAATGCGATCCGGGCAGGGAATGCCTAAAGGATCAGCTCAGTATCCTCTGCCGGGATTTGTTAGAGGTCCAGGCGAACAACGGGCTGTTCTGGCAGGTGGTGGACAGGCCGAAGGCTCCCCGCAACTTTTTCGACACCTCCGGCTCGGCCATGTTCCTGTATACCTTTATCCGGGCTAAGCAGTTGAAGCTACTGGGCGGCGGGGGGCTGGACCGGGTCATTGAGCGGGGATACCAGGGCGTCCTGTCTAAATGCGTGCAGGGCGCGGACGGGACTGTTCATGTGCTGGACGCCTGCGACGGAGTGGGGGTCCAGAACAGCTATGACGACTATGTGGACTACGCCAGAAGCGTAGACGCAAAAGAGGCGGTGGCCGCCGTGCTCTGGGCACTGACGGCGGTGGAATCCGATGTGGAAGGAGCGGCCCATGACAAATAAATTCCTTGATGTAACGGTATCCTCCAACATTGACCTGACCGTGGAGTTGGACAGGCGGGAGCTGGAGCGGGACGTATACGAGTACGAATTTCTCCTGCGCTGGGACGAGGAGCAGGCGAAGGATCCCGCCTCCCAGATAACGCTGCTGTGGATGCTGCCCTGCGTGGATGTGCAGTATATGTGGCACCCGGAGAGCCGGTGCCGCCGGGTGC
>CAZCFU010000072.1:0-7157 GCA_964498005.1 uncultured Oscillospiraceae bacterium
GAGGCGTACACCTTGCCGGGGAAGTGGCGCTTGACCTCCTCCGCCACCTGGAGGGACAGGTTAGTCCGCCCGTCGTACATGGTGAGCAGTACGCCCTCCAAATCCAGGGTGGGATTCAGCCGCTGTTTGGCCAGCCGGACGGTGTACAGCAGGTCGCTTAAACCCTCCAGGGCGTAGTACTCGCACTGGACGGGGACCAGCAGGGTGTCCGCCGCGCACAGGCCGTCCAGGGTCAGCAGCTCCAGGGAGGGGGGGCAGTCGATGAAGATGAAGTCGTAGCTGCCCTTGACCTCCTCCAGCGCGTCCCGCAGGCGGAACTCCCGGCGATCCAGGCCGATCAGCTCCACGGTGGCGCCGGACAGGGCCTTGTTGGCGGGGGCCACGTCCGCCCATTTGGTGGACACGATGGCGCGGCTCATGGGCGCACCCCCCAGGATCACGTCGTACACGCTGGGGGAGCGGGTCTTGTCCAGGCCAAGGCCGGAGGTGGCGTTGCCCTGGGGGTCAAAATCGCACACCAGCACCTTGGCCCCTTGAGCGGTGAGCGCGGCGGCCAGATTGACGCAGGACGTGGTTTTGCCCACGCCGCCCTTTTGGTTGACGATGGCGATGGTCTTGCCCATGGGGAAGCGCCCCTTTCTCTCTCATAAATGGGTGGGTGCCGCCGGAAGGCAGAGAAAATTTCGCGGCGGTGAAATTCATTATATCCTGTTCCAGGTGGGATTTCAACTGTTTCCCGAAAATATCGCGCCAAAGAAAGAGACAAAAAAGGCAGACCGGGCGGCCTGCCTTTTGGGAAAAAGTGTTTCACGTGAAACGCGTCGTCGCGTGCTTCATATCATTCGCTTCCGCCTTTGGCGAAAGCTCATTCATTCCGCCGCTCCTCCTCTCCCCACGCGACCCGCCTGACGGCTGGGCTCGCGCGGGGGCCCCATGCTTCTACTTGGGAATATGAATGGTCAGCGTGATCTCGCTGTCCGTCTCCTCCCGGCCGCACCGGGCGTCCACCCCGGCGGACTGCATCACCGCCAGGCTCTTCTTCACCGTGTTGAGGAACAGCCGCACGTCCCGGAAGCGGTAAACCGGCGCGGCCCTGCGGGGAGCGGCCTGCTTTTGGCACAGGCGGTCGATGTACGCCTCGGTCTGGGCCACGTTGAGGTGATCCTTTAAAATGTGTTCCAGCGCCGAACGCTGGCGCGGTTCACTGTCCAGCCGCAGCAGGGCCCGGGCGTGGCGTTCGGTGAGATGATTGGAGCGCAGCAGGTCGATTACGTCCTCGGGCAGCTTCAGCAGGCGCAGCTTGTTGGCCACGGCGGACTGACTTTTGCCCACCCGCCGGGCGGCCTCCTCCTGGGAGAGATGGTGCCGGTCGATGAGCTGGCGCAGGGCGGCGGCCTCCTCCCAGACGGTGAGATCCTGCCGCTGGAGATTTTCCACCAGGGCCAGCAGGGCGGAGGCGTCGTCGTCCGCCTCCGTGGGAAGGCAGGGGACGCGAGGCAGTCCGGCCAGCTCCGCCGCCCGCAGCCGCCGCTCCCCGGCGATCAACTCCCAGCCCTGGGGGGTGCGGCGGACGGAGAGGGGCTGGAGCACCCCCACCTGGGAGATGGACAGGGCCAGCTCCGCCAGCTCGTCCGGGCTGAACTCCCGCCGGGGCTGATGGGGGTTGGGATGGATGCTGGCGATGGGCAGCTCCAGCACCTGCCGCCGGTCTGTCTTGGAAAAGAGGGACATAAAAACGCCTCCCTGCTGTGATATGGACAAGCATATCACGGGCAGGGCGGCGAAATCCATCGAAGGGTGTTTCACGTGAAACAATGGGGCGCACGGCTGGCACACGCTTCTTTGTCACGCTCGGATTGGCCGCGCCGCCGGGTCGCTTTCCCTCCGACTCGGGCTGGTCTGCGGGCCGCTTTGCGGCCCTGCGCTCGCCCTCGCTTCGGTCCAAGCTCCCCTGCGCGGCTATCCTCACGCTCATGCCCGCATGAACCCCTTGCCGAAGATCTCGCTGGAGTTGGTCACCAGGATGAACGCGTTGGGATCGGTGGACTTCAGGTACAGCCGCAGGGCCACCGCCTGGGAGCGGGACAGGGCGGTGAGGATCACCCACTTGGGCTCGTGGGAGTAGGCGCCCTCCGCCTGCCAGTAGGTGGCGGAGCGGTGGAGGGTGTGGGTGATAAAATCGCACGCCTCCTGGGGACGGGAGGTGACGGCGATGAAGCTCTTGCGCCGGTTCAGCGACTCGATCACCGAGTCCACCAGCACCGACTTGAGCGCCAGGCCCAGGATGGAGTACAGCCCCGCCTCCATGCCCACGAAGTACAGGGTGGAGGCGACCACGAGCACATCCACATACAGCAGGGCCCTGCCGATGTCCAGGCTGCTGTGCCGCTTGAGGATCATGGCCAGGATATCGGTGCCGCCGGTGGAGCTTTGCAGATTGAACAGGATGGCGGAGCCCAGGGACGGGAGGATCACCGCGAAAAACAGCTCCATCGTCTTCTGATCGGTAAGGGGGCCGGACAGGGGGAACAGCCATTCAAAGCCGGACAGCATGGCGGAGAACAGTACCGAGCAGTACACGGTGCGGATGCCGAAGCTCTTGTCCAGCGCCACAAAGCCCAGCACCAGAAAGGCCAGGTTAATGACAGAGGCAAAGGTAGACGAGCTGACGGCGGGAATCGCGGCGTTGAGGATCACGGCCAGGCCGGTGACGCCGCCGGTGTTGATGCTGTTGGGGAACTTGAAGAAATAGACGCCCGCGGCCACCAAAAAGGTGCCCAGGGTGAGCAGGAGATAGTCGCGCACAGTTTCCTTGAAGCGCATTGCAAAAGACCTCTTTTCGCCCAAAATGAAGGGGAATTTGACCGAGCATGATTGTACCAAAAAACATAGGAAAGGACAATAGGCATTTAGGGGAAAATGGTGGAAAAAAGGCGCAAATTTTGGTAGAATAGAGGATGACAAGAAAGGAGGAAGGGATCGTGAAAGAACTGGAAGAGCGCATCCTCCGGGACGGCATTGTGGAGGATGGAGATGTGCTGAAGGTGGACGGTTTTTTGAACCACCAGATGGATGTGGAGCTGTTCCGCACCATGGGGAAGGAGTGGGCGCGGCTGTTCGCCGGGGAAGGGATCAACAAGATCCTCACCATTGAGGCGTCGGGCATCGGCATTGCCTGTGTGGCGGCGCTGGAATTCGGCGTGCCGGTGGTGTTCGCAAAAAAGAGCCGCACCAGAAATATCACCGGGGACGTGTATCACACGGAGGTGCCATCCTTCACCCACGGCGGGGTGAGCGACGTGATCGTGTCCAAGCGGTTTCTGCTGCCCGGTGACCGGCTGCTGCTGATTGACGATTTCCTGGCCAACGGCGCGGCGCTGGAGGGGCTCATTGACCTGGCGGCGCAGGCCGGGGCCACGGTGGCGGGGGCCGGCATCGCGGTGGAGAAGGCGTTCCAGCCCGGTGGTGGGCGCGTCCGCGCCAAAGGTGTGCGGGTGGAGTCCCTGGCCCGGATCAGGTCCATGACCTCAGGGCAGATCGAGTTTTGCCGATAAAATGGAAAACCGGGGCCTTATGCGCCGGCGTTTCATTCAATTCCCGCCGCGGCGCGGCGGGAATTGTTATATAAAAAGAAAATCGGGGCTTACGCCCCGGTTTTCTTTTAGAGGATGGAGGATAGAATGAAAAAGAAAGGATGTCTCTTGCAAGTATTAAGATACAGGAGAGATGTTGCGAAAGTTTACGTTAAAGTGTTACAGTTGTGTTAAATCTTCCGCAGGTTTTGAAAAAATTCTTCCAGCAGGGCGCGGCACTCCGCTTCCAGCAGTCCGCCGTACACCCGGGGGCGGTGGTTGAACCGCTCCTCGAACAGGTTCAGCACAGAGCCGCAGCAGCCGGACTTGTCCTCCTTTGCCCCGTAGCGCACCGTGCCGATGCGGGAATTGATGATGGCCCCGGCGCACATGGGGCAGGGCTCCAGGGTGACGTACAGGATGCAGTCTGTCAGCCGCCAGGAGCCCAGCGCCGCGCAGGCCTGGTCGATGGCCTCCACCTCGGCGTGGGCGGTGGCGCGGCCGGCCGCCTCCCGGCGGTTGCGGCCCCGGCCGATGATCTCGCCCTTGGGGGACACTACCACACAGCCAACGGGAACGTCGCCGTCGGGCAGGCAGGAGCGGGCCAGGGAAAGGGCTTCCCGCATATAATCCTCGTGGGTCATAGGAACCTCCTACGTTTCACGTGAAACAAAATGGACTCCCTCGGGTGAGGGAGTCCATTATATCATCTATGGCGCGGAAATGATAGTCTCGATTTCGCCCCTGGTATCAATAAAGGGAATTCCCAGCTGATCCGCCGCGGCTTGAAGCCACTGGAAGTCATCAATCTCAATCCCTGCGTCCTCATTGAAGTCGGAGAATATCCGCCAGTCCGGATTGGATGTGCCAATACCGCCAACTTGATAGGGTGTACCATCTCGTATCGTGATGAATGTAAATTCATAACCGCAGACGATCCCGTTGTCATCGGCAATCGAGACACAGTTCTGGTTGTCCGTATAGGGGTCGGGAACCGTGAACCACTGTAACCAGCCGTAGTGCTCCGGTGTGCCGCCTAAGATGAGGTATGAAGTCATGTCCTCGCTCGGGTCGCTGAGGTCAGAAATATAAGGGACATTTTCGTCAATGAGATCCGTGATGTCAGTGCGCTCGCCGTCCATCACGAGGAAAAGTTGACCATCCTCCAATTCCAAAGGTGCGGAATCCATTTTGACGCTGATAATTCGGCCCTTAGCGTTCTCTGAGAAACCGATTGTGCCGGAGGCAAGGTGATAAGTCCGCTCCAAATAGCCCGCGCCCACCAGCACCACCATAACCGCGGCCAGCGCCGCCGCGAGGAGCAGCTTTTTCCTGGCGGGCTTCTGCGCCTTTCTCGCCGGGGCCTTGACATTGGCCAGCACCCGGTCCTTTACCGCCTGAGTATCGGCAACGCTCCCACCTTCGGGGAAAAATTCCGTGTCCGTGTATTCATCCATGAGCCTGGAAATCTCCAGCCGTTTCATCTCCATACCCTTCCTTTCGCAGTTCGGTTTTCAGCGTCTCCCGCCCCCGGCGCAGCCAGGTCTTGGCGGTGGACAGGTTCAGCCCCATGGCCAGCGCCGCCTCCCGCACCGTCTGGCCGTAGTAGTAGTGCCGGACGAACAGCTCCCGCTGGGGTTTGTCCAGTTGGGCCAGCGCCGCGTTGACGATCCGGGCGGTCTCCCGGCGGTCCAGCTCCTTGTCGGGGCCGTCCGTCTCTAAAATCAGCACGTCCTCCTCCAGGGGCAGGCTCTCATGATCCGCCCGCAGGAGGTTGAAGGCCCGGTTCCGGGCAATGGCCCCCAGGTAACCCTTGACCTGCCCGGGGCGGAGCTTGTCCCGGTTGTCCCAGGCGGCCAGGAACACGTCCGCCGTCAGCTCCTCCACGTCGGCGTACCGGCCCCGCAGGATGCGGGAGATCACCGAGGACACGTAGGGCGTATAGCGGTCCAGCAGTTCCTCCAGGGCGGCGAGGTCGCCCCGGCGCAGGGACTTGACCAGTTCTTTTTCTGTCAAAGGGTTTCCCCCCTTCGTCGGTGGACTTGAAAAACGCTTTTCATCTATCATAACACGGAAAGCGGGGAAATGGTTTCAAAAAAGAGGGAACCTGTTTTCACAGGCTCCCTCCAAGACTATGTATGCTGTTTTACCGTTTGCTGCTCTTGCGCCAGATGCCCATCTTTTCGGCGTTGGCGATGAGCTCCTCCCGGAAGTCCGGGTGGGCGATGTTGATGATGCCCTCGGCCCGCTCCCAGGTGGATTTGCCCTTCAGGTTCACCATGCCGTACTCGGTGACCAGGTACTGCACGCAGGACCGGGGGTCGGTGGCGATGGAGCCCTGGGTCAGGGTGGGGACGATGCGGCTCTTCACGCTGCCGTCCTTGCCGGTGACGGTGGAGGACATACAGATGAAGCTCTTGCCGCCATTGGACAGGTACGCGCCCATGACGAAGTCCAGCTGGCCGCCGGTGCCGGAGATGTGCTTCAAGCCCGCCGACTCCGCGTTCACCTGGCCGAACAGGTCCAGGTCGATGGCGTTGTTGATGGAAATGAAATTGTCCAGCTGGGCCAGAACACGCACGTCGTTGGTGTAGTCCACCGGGGCGGCCATCACGTCCGGGTTGCGGTTGACGTAGTCATAGAGCTTCTGGGTGCCCGCCGCGAAGGCGTACACCTGACGGCCCTTGTCCAGATTCTTGCGCCTGCCGGTGATCTTGCCCGCCATGGCGATGTCCACGAAGCCGTCCACGTACATCTCGGTGTGGACGCCCAGGTCCTTCAGATCGGACTGGGCGATCATGGAGCCCACGGCGTTGGGCATGCCGCCGATGCCCAGCTGGAGACAGGCCCCGTTGGGGATCTCGGGCACGATCAGGTTGGCGACCGCCTTGTCCACCTCGGAGGGCTCGCCGCCGCCGCCCAGCTGGGCGATGGCAGGGTTGTCGCCCTCCACCACGTAGTCGACATCCTTGATGTTGATCTCGCAGCCGGTGAGGCCGTACACCCAGGGCATATTCCGGTTGACCTCGACGATGATGGTCTTGGCCTTGTCCAGCATATCCGCCAGGTGGGAGGCGGCCAGGGCGTAGCTGAAGTTGCCGTGGCTGTCCATGGGGGTGACCTGGAGCATGGCCACGTCCACGTCCACGTTGTCCCGGTAGTACCGGGGCAGCTCGGAGTAGCGGATGGGGGCGAAGAAGCCCATGCCCTTGGCCATGATCTTGCGGTCCACGCCGGAGCAGTGCCAGGCGTTCCAGGTGAAGTGGTCGCCGGCGTCGTCCGCTTTGGCGATCTCGGGCATCCACATGGTGACGCCGCCCCGCACCTTCACGTCAAACAGCTCGTCCTTCCGGGCGGCCAGGGCCTTGTCCAGGGCCACGGGGTGATTGGTACACCAGCCGTAATCCACCCAGTCGCCGGACTTGACTGCTGTCACTGCTTTCTCAGCAGTGACTAGTTTCTCTTTGTAAAGTGCCTGCCAGTCCATGTCAGACCTCTATTTTCAGCACTTCTCGAAGATGGTGGCGACACCCATGCCGCCGCCGATGCACAGGGTGGCCAGGCCGCGCTTGGCGTCGTCCCGCT
>CAZCFU010000073.1:0-7014 GCA_964498005.1 uncultured Oscillospiraceae bacterium
GGCTGATGTACTGCGTGCCGCTGCCGGAGTAGAGGGAGATGGCGTTGCGGGAGCAAACCAGCAGATCCCCGTCCAGCACGGCGAAGGTGCAATTCAGGTCGCCGTCGTAGGGAAATGCCTCCGCTTTGCCGTTGTCGCTGATGGTGAGGGAGCGGTAGTGGAACCAGCGCTTGATGCTGTCCAGGTTCAGGCTGTCCCGGAAGGCCACCACCGCCACCAGGCACAGCGTGACCGCCAGTACCACCAGGGCGGCGATGACCCGCGTCAAAAAGCGGGGCAGTTTGCGTTTCGGCTTTTCCGGCGGCTTCTGGCCGGGAGACGACTGTTCCGGCCGGCCGTGCAGCGGTTGGATTTTCGGTTTTTTGTTGCTTTGTTCGTCCATAAAAAGCTCCGTTTTTACAGCACGTCTTCTTCATACCACAGGTTTGTCATATATAAACCGTCCGGCGGCGCGGTTGGGCCCGCCAGGGTGCGGTTGCGGGATTCCAGGATGGCGGGGATCTCCGCCGGCTCCAGCTTGCCCTCGGCGGCGTAGATGCAGGTGCCCACCATGGCCCGCACCATATTGTAGAGGAAACCATCGGCGCACACCCGGCAGTCGATGATATCCCCGTGGCGCTCAATGTCAAAATAGTGGACGGTGCGCACGGTGGTGCGGGTCTCGGTGCCCACCGAGCGGACGGCGGCGAAGTCATGGGTGCCCACGAACTGGGCAGCGGCCTCCGCCATGATTGTTTCGTCCAGCGGCTTGGGGTAGAACCAAACCCGGTTTACATAGAACGGATCCCGGATGCGGGAGTTGTAAATGCGGTAGGTGTACTCCTTTTTCAGGCAGGAGCCGATGGCATTGAACCCATCGGGCACCACAGTGGCCTTGAACACAGAGATGTCGTCGGGCAGGCGGGTGTTCACCGCCAGGGGCAGCCGCTCGATGGGGATGCCGGAGGTGGTGCGGAAGTTAGCGATGTACACCTGGGCGTGAACTCCCGCGTCGGTGCGGCCCGCACCGGTGACCTTCACCGGGTGGCACACCACGGACGCTAGGGCCTTTTCCAGGGTTTCCGCCACGGACACGGCGTTCTTCTGCACCTGCCAGCCGTGGTAGGCGGTGCCGGTGTAGCTCAGCCGCAGGGCGATGTTGCGCTGTTCCATGGCGTTCCCCTCCTTATGTTAAAATCCGAAGTGCCCCAGAACCCCGATCCCAACCGCCAGCGCCAGCGCCCCCAGCATGAACAGGATGTCGCCGGGGCGGTAGTGGAGCTGTTTCATCCGGGTGCGGCCCTCGCCGCCGTGGTAGCAGCGGCACTCCATGGCGGTGGCCAGCTCGTCCGCCCGCCGGAACGCGGAGATGAACAGCGGCACCAGCAGGGGGATCAGGGCTTTCGCCTTTTGGATCAGGTTGCCCGAGTCGAAGTCCGCGCCCCGTGCCCGCTGGGCGGACATGATCTTGTCTGTCTCCTCGATCAGCGTGGGGATGAACCGCAGGGCGATGGACATCATCATGGACAGCTCATGGACGGGGACGCGGATCTTTTTCAGCGGCCCCATCAGATGCTCCAGCCCGTCGGTGAGGGCCAGGGGGGAGGTGGTGTAGGTGAGCAGGAAGGTGCAGGTGATGAGCATGATGATGCGCACCACCATGAAGAAAGCGTGGACGATGCCCTCCCGGGTGATGGTGAAGATCCAGAAGCTCACCAGCGGCTCGCCGGGGGTGTAGAAGATGTTGAGCACGGCGGTGAACACCAGAATGAATATCACCGGCTTCAAACCCCGCAGAAGCGCCTTCGGCTTGACGGTGGACACCGCCACCACCGCGGCCAGCACCACCAGCAAAACGGCATAGGTGACGAACCACTGCCCCAGGAACAGGGCCACGATGTAGCAGATCATAGCCACCAGCTTGGCCCGGGGGTCCAGGTTGTGGATGGGGGAATTTCCGGGGAAAAACTGCCCCAGGGTGATATCGCGCAGAGCCATTATCTCGCCTCCTCCTTCCGGTGGAGGGCGGCCAGCACGGCCTCCCGGGCCTGGGGGATGGTGTACACGGACGCGGGCACGTCCACCCCCATGGAGCGCAGGCGGGCGAACACCCGCGTCATGGCGGGCACGCCCAGGCCCATGGCCTCCAGCTCCTCCCCGTGGGTGAACACCTCCGCCGGGGGGCCGGAGAAGGGGATAGCCCCTTTGTGGATGACCACCAGCCGCTCCGCCTCCCGGGCCACCTCCTCCATGGAGTGGGACACCAGGATGATGCAGGCGTTCTTTTCCTGGTGATAGGTGCGGATATTGTCCAAAATGCGGGCGGAGCCGGAGGGATCGAGGCCGGCGGTGGGCTCGTCCAGCACCAGCACCTGGGGCTCCATGGCGATGACGCCCGCGATGGCCACCCGCCGCTTCTGCCCGCCGGACAGGTCGAAGGGGGATTTTTCCAAAACACCGGGCTCCAGCCCCACAAAACGGGCGGACTGCCTGACCCGGCGGTCGATCTCGTCCTTGTCCAGCCCCATGTTCTTGGGGCCGAAAGCGATGTCCTGGTATACCGTCTCTTCAAAGAGCTGGTACTCCGGGTACTGGAACACCAGCCCCACCTGGCACCGCACCTGCCGGGTGCGTTCCTTGCTCTCCCATATGTCGCCCCCCTCGAACAGCACCTGGCCGGAGGTAGGCTTCAGCAGGCCGTTGAGGTGCTGGATCAGGGTGGACTTCCCCGACCCGGTGCGGCCAATGATCGCCACGTATTCCCCGGCCTGGGCGGAAAAGTCCACGCCCTGGAGGGCGGTGTGCTCGAAGGGGGTGCCCGCACTGTAGAGGTGGGTCAGTTGTTTTGTCTCGATGATGGCTCCCATGGATCAAACTCCTTGACTGGAGATAATGTGCAGAAATCATTGGCAGAGGAAAACCTAAACTGGAATTTCCATCAGCCACTTGTCGGCTTCTTCCCTGGATTTGAAAACGATAACTTCTCTATTGGGTCTATATTGATGTAATAATTGATACACTCTTGGAAGTTTCTCTAGGATATAACTTTTTACTTCATTCAGAAGCACGTCGTCCGCTTCGGCGGCCTCCCAAGGCATATCATCACGTTTTGTCCCCTCGCGTTCTTTAATTCCTTGCATACATATTTCATAGGGTAAATCAAATAAGATGATTGTATCACAAGCCTGCATCCTCATTTCCATCGTCCTTGAATAGTCACCATCAATAATCCATCTATCTTCTAGTAAAATCCGTTTGAGCGCCTCGTCGAAGTCTGCCCTGCTGATATGTGTTTTGTCCGGTTTATGCCAAATCATATCCAGGTGGTGCAATGGTATTCCAGTCGCATGATGAAGCCGCTTTGCAAAATGGCTTTTTCCCGCCCCTGCGCAGCCAATGATCATTACCTTTTTCATAAATAGCTTCCTTATCTTGCCCTGCTTTTTTGGACATAGAGAAGCGCGAATATGACCGCAAAAATCGTGGGAAAGACGAACGCGCCAAAATTCACATTCCTTGTGCCTGCAATCAAAGAAATCAATCCAATGATTGCTATGAGTGCAAAAACAACGGACAATACTTTGTATGTTTTCATTCGATAGACGCTCCTTCAGGCCCCTACTTGCGGCGCTATGCCAGCAGCTCTTTCAAAATCCCAGCGCACTCGTCCACCGTCAGCGCGGTGAGGGGCACGTCCACGCCGCTCTGCCGCAACTCGTACAGCAGGGCCACCGGTTCGGGCACCTCCAGCCCCAGCGAGCGTAGGCCGTCCACGTTCTGGAACACCAGCTCGGGCTTGTCGTCCGCCACGATGTGCCCGTCGTGCATGACGATCAAACGATCCGCTTGGGCGGCCTCGTCCATGTGGTGGGTGATGAGCACCACGGTGATGCCCTGCTCACGGTTGAGGCGGCGCACGGTGTCCAGCACCTCTTTCCGTCCCACCGGGTCCAGCATGGCGGTGGGCTCGTCCAGCACGATGCACCGGGGCCGCATGGCCAGCACCCCCGCGATGGCCACCCGCTGCTTCTGTCCGCCGGACAGCAGGTGGGGCGCGTGGTGGGCGTACTCGGTCATACCCACGGCGGCCAGGGCGCTGTCCACCCGTTCCCGGATCTCCGTGGAGGGCACACCTAGGTTCTCCGGGCCGAAGGCCACGTCCTCCTCCACCACGCTGGCCACGATTTGGTTGTCCGGATTCTGGAACACCATGCCCACCCGGCGGCGGATATCCAGCAGCTTGTCCTCGTCGCGGGTGTCCATGCCGTCCACGTACACCTTGCCTTCGGAGGGGAGGAGGATGGCGTTCATATGCTTGGCCAGGGTGGACTTGCCGGAGCCGTTGTGGCCCAGTACCGCCACGAACTCCCCCGGCTGGATGGACAGGGACACCCCGTCCAGCACCGTGGGGGCCACGCCCTCCTCGGTGGTGTAGCGGAAGGTCAGGTCTTCAGTTTGGATGATAGGCTGGGACATGGGAAATACCTCAATTTACAGGAAGTTGTGGGCGCGCCAGCAGCTTGGCGGCGAAGCCGGGGGACAGCCGCTGGACGGCCAATGTCAGCAGCCAGCCGCAGAACGTCCCCAGGGTGTTGAGCATCAGGTCGTCGATGTCAAAGGCGCGGCCCACGCAAAGCTGCCAGCATTCGATAAAGATGGTGATGCAAAAGCCGGCGAGCAGGGCGCGCTTCCAGTTGAAGCCCCGGAACAGCAGTCCGGCAAAGAAGCCGAAGGGGAGGAACATGATGATGTTTCCCAGAAGGACATACCGGATCTGGCCGAAAGTCTGGAAGGGGATCAGGTTGATATCGCCGGGGCTGAACAGGGACACGCCGCTGTCCGTGCTGAATACCGTAATGCCCATGGGCAGGCCGTATTGGAGTATGCCGGCCCAGGTAAACCACCGGGGCGTGAGGGTGAGCACCGCCATGCCGCCGCAGAACATCCAGAACAGCAGCAGGGCTGCTTCCCGCAAGGTGGAGCTGGTCAGCCCCCGCACAGCCAGACGGCGCTTGCGCCAGGGCAGCAGGCACAGGAACAGCGCCGCCGCCAGCACGACGCCGGGGATCATATCCATCATGTGCCCGAATATGGGGAAGTTAATCAGGAGGGAGTCCAAAATGCTCATATCATTCAGCGCTCCACCTTCCCGTGGCCCCGCAGGGCAGGGCAAGGCCGGTCTGGGTGACGGGCAGGCCCAGCTCGTCGGACACGGTGTGCCCGCCGAACTTGCCACCGATGACAGTCTGCAAAATATAGGTGAGCACCGACGGAGCCAGCCCCGTGGTGTAGGAATTCAAAATCACGAACAGCGGGTCGTCGGACAGCACCCCCGCCACCAGCTCCACGAAGGGGTACAGGTTTTCCTCCAGCTTCCAAACCTCGCCGGAGGGGCCCCGCCCATAAGACGGCGGATCCATGATGATGGCGTCGTACTTCCGCCCCCGGCGGATCTCCCGCTCCACGAATTTGGCGCAGTCGTCTACGATCCACCGGATGGGCTTGTCCTCCAGCCCGGAGGAGCGGGCGTTGTCCTTTGCCCACTGCACCATGCCCTTGGCCGCGTCCACATGGCACACGGACGCCCCCGCCGCCGCGCAGGCGATGGTGGCCCCGCCGGTGTAGGCGAACAGGTTCAAGACGTTGACAGGCCGTCCGGCGTTTTTGATCTGCTCCCGGGCGAAGTCCCAGTTGGCGGCCTGCTCGGGGAACACGCCGGTGTGCTTGAAATTCATCAGCCCCACGTTGAAGGTCAGGTCTTTATACTTCACCTGCCACCGCTGGGGGACGCTCTTGTCCGCCCACTGGCCGCCCCCGGTGTTGGAGCGGGCATACCGGGCGTCGGGCCTTTTCCAGCCCCGGTGGCTGCGCGGGGTGTTCCAGATAGCCTGGGGGTCGGGCCGCACCAGCAGCTTATCGCCCCAGCGCTCCAGCTTCTCGCCCCGGCCGCAGTCCAGCAGCTCATAGTCCTTCCATTGATCGGCAACCCACACGAGACCCACCTCCCGCAAGGAATATCTCCGCTCCGCCCCTGCGAGGCGGGGTGGAATGATCTGGGAGCGGTGTGTAAAACCCACCCCCAACATAGAGAATCAAGACATTATACAACATCGGCGGGCAATAGTCAAACCCTGGCTGGGACAAAAAACCACCGGAGGGCCTCTGCCCTCCGGTGATTTTTGTGTTTTAGGTTCCCAGCTGGATCCACAGATCATTGTACAGCGCCCGGGTGGCCCGGGGGAGCACCGTGTACATCTCGCACCGCTCCAGCACATCGGCGGGCGCGGCCATGATCTCGTACAGCTCGGGGTCAAGCTCCTCGCCGTACAGCTCCTCATAGTAGGCAGGGTACTGCTCCAGCGCCTCGGTGTTGGGGGAGGCGTACCAGATATAGTCCATGTTGGCCAGGTTGGCGTCGGTGGAGGCGATGAAGTTGATCCACTCCATGGCGGCGTCATAGTGGGGGGCATCCTTGAGTACGCACATGGCGTCCACAAACCAGTTGGCCCCCTCCTCGGGGATCACGTAGCACAGGTCTACCCCGTCCGCCTGGTTTTCCAGCATGGACAGGTAGTCGCCGGCGTAGTAGGAGGCGATGGCGGCGTTGCCGCCCTCCATCTTCTGGAACACCTGGTCCATCACCTTGCCCTGGAACACGCCCCGGCGGCTGGCGTCGGCGATGAGGCCGAAGGCTTCCCGGATCTCCGCCTCGTCGGTGGTGTTGACCGAGTAGCCCAGATGGAGCAATGCCGCGCCCAGCGCGTCCCGGGAGTTGTTGATGAGCAGTACGCTGCCGGCGTACTGGTCGTCATACAGCGCGCCCCAGCTGTCCAAATCCTCGCCCACCATGTTGGCGTTGTAGATGAGGCCCAGGGTGCCCCAGGTGTAGGGGACGGTGTACTTGTTCTCGGGGTCATAGGGCAGGTGCTGGAAACGCTCATCGATCAGCTCGAAGTTGGGGATCTGGCTGTAATCCAGCTCCTCCAGCATATCCTCCTCAATGAGCTGGGAGATCATATAGTCGGAGGGGACGAT
>CAZCFU010000074.1:0-6970 GCA_964498005.1 uncultured Oscillospiraceae bacterium
GCATCTCCCAGCCCATGACGGTGGACATGGGGGACTTCCACTACGAGGGGGAGGGTACCATTATCTGCGTGTGCAGCGGGCGGTACTACGGCGGCGGCTTCATGCCCGTGGGAGATAATATGCCCGACGACGGCCTGCTGGAGACCCTGGTGGTGCGCAAGGTGAGCCGCCTCACCTTCTTCCGCCTGATTGGGGAATACGGCAAGGGCCGGTATGCCAAGTACCCCGACCTGATCCAGTACGATCAAGGGGACGGGGTCACCGTCCGCAGTCCCCGGGAGTTGGTGGCGGCGGTGGACGGTGAGATCCTGCGCTCCCATGAGCTGGACATCCGGTTATCGGACAAGAAGATGAATTTCTTCTATCCGGCGGGGCTGAACTACGAACCGAAGGTGTAAAAACACCCTCCCCCGGCAATGCCGGGGGAGGATTTTTTACTCTGTTTTGCTCAGCCGCTCCAAGCGCTCCCGTTCCGCCTGGCTCAATCTGTGATAGCTGGGGGCCATGGCGGCGGCGGACACCAGCTTGCCCTCTTGCGCCATGCGCAGGGCGGCCCGCGCCACCCCCCAGGCGGTCTGGTAGATCAGGTGGGGCGGCATGGGGGCGCAGGGCAGGCCCGCCTCTTCCAGTGCCTTTTGCACCAAATGTGTGCCGTCCCCCACCAGGGTCTGGAGCTTCCCAGAGGCCCGGATCTCCTCCGACAGCTCGTCCAGCCCCATGGCCCGGTCGGGAGTGAGCCGGGTCAATTCTCCGTTCTCCGCCCGGAACCGGGCGCAGTATACCTGATTCCGGCGCGCGTCCATGGCGGCGCAGATCTCCCCGCCCACGTGGGCGCACTGCCACGCCATGGACTCCAGGGTGGAGCAGGGGGCGCAGGGCTTGTCCCCCGGCCAGGCCAGCCCCTTGGCGGCGGCCACGCCGATGCGCACGCCGGTAAACGACCCCGGCCCAGCCGCCACCGCCACCACATCCATCTCGTCCAGCGTCAGCCCGGTGTTTTTCAGCAGGTCGGACACCATGGGCATGAGGGTGGCGGAGTGGGTCAGGCCGCTGTTCTGAAAGGACTGGGCCAGCAGCCTGTCATTCTCGGTGACCGCCACGGAGGCTGTAATAGCGGAACTCTCCAACGCGATGATTTTCACAACTCCACCCCCTCGATGGTGATGATCCGGTCGTCGTCCCCGCCCCCCCGGAGGATGGACACCCGGACGGCGTCCGCCTCAATGGCCTCTTCCACGTTTTCGCTCCACTCCACGGCGCACACGCCCCCACGGGCCAGGTAGTCCTCCCAGCCGATGTGGAACAGCTCGTCCGCGCTGTCCAGGCGGTACATATCAAAGTGGAACAGGGGCAGGCGGCCCCCCTCGTACTCGTTGACGATAGTAAAGGTGGGGCTGGTCACCCGCTCCTCCACGCCCAGGGCCCGGGCCATGCCGGACACAAAGGCGGTCTTGCCCGCCCCCAGGTCGCCGGTGAAGGCCACCACAGCGCCCTTGGTCAGGGCGTTTGCCAGCCGCGCCCCCAGGGTCTCCGTCTCCTCCCGGCTGTGGGTGAGAAATTCCATACGCGGTCACTTCCTTACTCCGGCCCCGCCCTCGGGCGGGGTTATTCGCCGTGATGTTAAGATTTCAAAAACTCTTGCGAAACAGTATAGCATATCTTTTGGAAATGTGCTATACTGTTTTGCAGTTTTCGGGAAGGACTGGACAAATCCAAGTGCGCAGATTACGAGCAGATTTTTCTTCTGGAGAGGCAAAAAAGCGCAGGAATACTTTGTGTATTTCAAGCTTTTTTAACGAACCCAGAAGAAAAATATGCCGACAAGATGCGTACAGGGATTTGTTCAGTGCTTCCTAAAGAAAGGAGGGCCACGTCTTGCAGCCCGTACGCACACTCAAGGAATTTTTCAAAAAAGGGGACGTGGTCCTGCTCCTGCTGTGCATCCTGGCCAGCCTCATGGGTCTGGCGCTCATCTACAGCGCCACCCAGTACTATAAGATCCTCCACAACTGCGCGGCGAAGCAGGCTGTGTTCCTCTGCCTGGGAGTCATCGCGTATGTGTGGGTCACCTTCATCGACATCGAGTTCCTGATGGAAAAATGGTGGTGGGTCTTCCTGCTGCTGGGCCTGGGGGTCATCCTGACCATAGTCCCCTGGGGGGAGGGCGGAGACAGCGGCAACAAGAGCTGGGTCTATCTTCCCGTCATCGGCAATTATTTCGGCTTCCAGCCTGGAGAGATCGCCAAGCTGTCTTACATCGTGGTGTTGGCCTGGCTTATCAACAAGGAACGGCCCAAGGGCCTGGGGCGGCTCTCCGCCATCGTGAAATACGTGATCCTCACCGGCGTGTTCGCCGGAACGCTGGCGGTGCTGTCCAGCGACTGGGGCATGGTGCTGGTCTACCTGTTTATTTTCCTGGCCATGGCGTGGGTGGCCGGGGTGGGCAAATGGTGGTTTATCGGCATCGGCACACCTATGATCGGCGGCGTGGTCTTTTTGTGGCACTTCATCCTGCCCCGCACCAAATATTGGACGGATTACCGTATCATGCGCTTCCGGGTGGTGGTGGAGCACCTCAAGGGCAACGATCTTGACCCCCGGGGCTCGGGGTGGCAGCAGAGCCGCTCCCTGCTGGCCATCGGTTCGGGGCGGCTCACCGGCATGGGCTTCATGAACGGCAAGCAGACCCACTCGCCCCTCCGGGAAAGTCTGCCTGCCCGGCATACCGACAACATTTTCGCCGTGTGCGGGGAGGAGTTCGGCATGATCGGCTGCTGCGTGGTGCTGCTGGTGCTGCTGGCCATCATTTTGCGGTGCATCTGGGTGTCCCGTCGGGCCAAAAGCCATATGTCCGCCTATATCGCCATGGGCATCGCCGCCATGCTCATGGCCCAGACCGTCATCAACGTGGCCATGTGCCTGTATGTGGGCCCCGTCATCGGCGTGACGCTGCCCTTTTTCAGCTACGGCGGCTCATCCACCCTGACGCTGTTCATCGCCATGGGACTGGTGTCCGGTATCAAGATGCGGCCCCTGCCCAGCTGGCTGAAGGATCGAAGTCAGCTTTGACAAATTTTTGCGGGTGTTTCCGACTGGAAACGCCCGCATATTTTTGCTCCTTTGGTATATGCTAGTCCCATACTTCATACAAAGGAGGCTTTCCCTTTGAAAACTCGGATTCAACTACTCTCTCTCTGCCTGACAGGGGCGCTGTTTGTACCGGCCCTGGCGCTGACTACCTCTACCGCCGAGATGGAGAACGCCGCTCCCATCGCGGAGGACCTCACCCTTACCACCTACAAGGGCGTGGCCATTTTCAGCCGCTTCGCCGCCGTGGACCCGGAGGGCGACCTGGTCACCTTCCAGGTGGTGGACAGCCCCGCCCGCGGGCAGGTGGCCATGGATGAGAACGACCCCGCCGCCTTCACCTACACCCCTTATGAGGGCAAAAAGGGCAAGGACAGCTTCACCTATGTGGCCATCGACGCCAACGGCAACACCTCCAAGCCCGCTAAAGTGAAGATCACCATTCAGAAGCAGTCCACCAGTGTCAGCTATTCCGACATGGCGGACGACCCCTCCCTCTACGCCGCCCTCCGCCTGGCCGAGGCCGGGGTGTATACCGGGCGGAAGGTGGGCACGCTGTATTGCTTTGACCCGGAGGACACCTTCACCCGGGAGGAATTCCTGGCCATGGCCATGACCGCCGCGGAGGACGCTCCGCTGGAAAACGTGACCCTCACCGGCTTCTATGACGACGGCGACATCTCCGCCTGGGCCAAGGGCTATGTTTCCGCCGCCCTGATGGAAGGCACCGTGCGGGGCAGCCGCAACGGAGAGGGCCAGACGGTGTTCGCCCCCGCCAGCGCCATCACCTGCGGCGAGGCCGCCGTCATCATCGACCGCCTGCTGGCCATGGGCGACGTGGCCGGGACGGCCTCCGCCTTCTCCGTTGAGACCGCCCCCGCCTGGGCCTACCAGTCGGCGGTGAATATGGAGGCGGTGTCGGTGCTGAGCAGCAGCAGCGACCTGTCCAAGCCCCTTACCCACGCCGAGGCGGCGGTGATGCTGTCCGCCATGCTGGACGTGCTGGACAGCCGCCAGACCAGCGGTTGGTTTTGGTAAGAAGCGCGAAGCCGCGCGTCACGAACAGGCGCTGCGTGACAATATTTTCAGCAGCAAAAAAGCACCCTATTGGGTGCTTTTTTGCTTTTCAGCCAAATCAAAGAACGTCCATATCAAAAGGCGGCGTATCCCGGTCCTGGGGCATTGCGTCCCCCTCAAAGGGCAGCTCGTCCGGCACAGCGGCCACCATGTCCTGGCGGTACTGCATCTCCGCCCACTGCTCCTTGGTGATGAGCAGCTGCCGGGGCTTGGAGCCCTCAAAGGGCCCCACGACCCCCTTCTCCTCCATCTGATCCACCAAGCGGGCGGCGCGGCCATAGCCCAGCTTCAGCCTCCGCTGGAGCATGGATACCGACGCCTGACCCACCTCCAGCACCACGTCGATGGCGGCGGGGAGCAGCTCGTCGTAGTCGTTCCCGCCACCGCCGCCGGGGTCGGCCCCGCCCACGCCCTTGGCGGCCTTTTCCTTGTCCTCGGCGTTCTTCTCGATCTCGTGCATGACGGACTCGTCGTACTGGGCGGAGGCGCTCTCCTTGATAAACTCCAGCACGTTGGCTACCTCCTCGTCGGAGATGAAGCAGCCCTGGACGCGCTGCTGCTCCTGCCCCACGGCGGCGAACAGCATATCACCCGGCCCTCCCAGCTTTTCCGCGCCCATGGTGTCCAGGATGATGCGGGACTCCATGCCGCTGGCCACCTTGAGGGCGATCCGGCTGGGGATGTTGGCCTTCATCAGGCCGGTGATCACGTCGGCGCGGGGGCTCTGGGTGGCGATGACCAGGTGCATTCCGGAGGCGCGGCCCTTCTGGGCCACCCGGATGATGGAATCCTCCACCTCTTTGGACACCGTCATCATCAGGTCCGCCAATTCGTCGATGACGATGACGATCTGGGGCATGGGCTCCAAATCCTCCCGCTTTTTGGCAATGCTGTTGTAGGTCGCCAGATCCCGGGCGCCCACCTCAGAAAACATATGATACCGCTTCTCCATCTCGCTCACCGACCATTGCAGGGCGCCCGCCGCCTTTTTCGGGTCGGTGACCACCGGGATGAGCAGATGGGGGATGCCGTTGTAGACTGTAAATTCCACCACCTTGGGGTCGATGATGATGAGCCGGACCTCCTCCGGCGAAGCCTTGTACAGCAGGGAGACGACCAGCGAGTTGGTACACACGGATTTGCCCGAGCCCGTGGTGCCCGCGATGAGCATATGGGGCAGCTTGGCGATGTTCCCCACCACCGGTCTGCCGCTGATGTCCATGCCCACGGCGAAGGACACCTTGGAGGCGCTCTCGGCAAAGGCCTGGGAGCCCAGCACATCCCGGATCAGCACCGGGCTGACCTGCCCCTTGGGCTTGGGCACCTCGATGCCCACGGTGGAGATCTTATTGGGGATGGGGGCCACGCGCACGCCGGACGCGCCCAGGGCCAGGGCGATGTCGTTGGACAGGTTGGTGAGCTTGCTCAGCTTCACCCCCTGGTCCAGCTCCAGCTCGTACCGAACGATGGAGGGGCCCTGGATCACATTGACGATCCGGGCGCTGACGCCGAAGGACTGCAGCGCGTCCTGGAGCCGCTGCTGGTTGGCATAGAGCACGTCGTCCGACGCCCCGGCGTTCCCGCCCCGGTTCTCGTTGAGCAGGGTAATGGGGGGATAGCGGTAGGCGGGCGGATCCTGCTCCAGCCCCGCCTGGATGGACCGGGAGATCTCCTCCGCCGCGTCCCTCTCCTCCGCCGCCTTCTCGGAGCGGGGACTGGGCCTGGGGGCCTCCGGCTCCCGGATCACCGGGGGCGGCACCGGCTCCTCGTGGACAATGGGCACGGTCACCGGCTCCTCCCGGATGATGGGCGTTGGCTCCGGTTCTTCCCGGATGGGCGTGGGGGCGGAGGGCGGAAGCAGATCGTCCGCCGACGCCGGGGGCGGGGCCGCGGGGCCCGGCTTGGGCGTGCGGGGGGGCTCCTTCATGGGACGCAGCTCGGGCACGTCCTCATACTCCGGCGGCTCCTCCTCCACGGGGGGCCTGTCCCCCTTCTGGCCGGGAAGAGCCGAGCCCGCCACTTTGTCGAAAAAGGACTTCTTCCGCACCGTGGTCACAGGCGTTGTGGGCTTCTTTGCCAGAAGCGGGCCGTCGTCCACCGGGATGTCGATGGCTCCACGGCGCTTAGATGGAGCAGGGGCGGGAGCCGGCTCGGCCTCCCGCTTGGCGGGCTTGCGGGGCCGCTCCTCAGGGTAGTCCTCGGGGTCGTACTCGGGACGGCGCTCCCGCTGCTCCCGGAAGTAATCCAAAATGTCGGCCGGGGTGAGCCGCAGGGCGCACAGCACCGCCGCCGTGGTGAGCAGCAGCAAAATGACCACAGCCCCCACCGTGGTAAAGGCGAAGCGGAAGGCCATGGCGATGAACCCGCCGACCACACCGCCGGAGGCGATGGCTTTGCCGTCTGTCCACAACTGGCCGAACAGCTCCAGACCCCACTCGTAGGGCGTGGCGCACAGCAGCAGGTGCATCACCGCGCCGGCCAGCACCGGCAGGGCCAGCGCTCCCCCCACCCGCAGGCGGACGGGGCGGCCCCGGTGGAACAGCAGAACGCCCGCCGCGGCCAGCAGCATCAGCGGGGCAATGTAGAAGCCGTAGCCCACCAGGCCCTTCAGCAGGTCACAGAACAGGGCGATGACCGCCCCCTCGTCCGTCTTGAAGTAGCCGATGGCGCCGAACAGGGCCAGCAGCAGGCACACCGCGCCCCCCACCTCCCGGCGGTAGGGCTTTTTCGCCGGCGCGGACTTGCGGGACGAACGGCTCTTGGACGTGGACGACGACCGGGAAGAGCCGGACGAGGCGCGCTTTCC
>CAZCFU010000075.1:0-6891 GCA_964498005.1 uncultured Oscillospiraceae bacterium
CCCCGCCCCCGACAGCGAGCCCGTAATAAAGGAAAGGAGTGCAGATATGCACGCGATCATCGAGACCGGCGGCAAGCAGTACAAGGTGGCCGAGGGCGACACCCTCTACATCGAGAAGCTGAATGTGGAAGCCGGCGAGTCCGTCACCTTCGACAAGGTCCTGGCCGTCCTGGACGGCGACAGCGCCAAGTTCGGCGCCCCCACCGTGGACGGCGCCTCCGTCACCGCCAACGTGGTGAAGAACGGCAAGGGCAAGAAGGTGCTGGTGTTCAAGTACAAGCCCAAGAAGAACTACCGCCGCCGTCAGGGCCATCGTCAGCCCTACACCAAGGTGGAGATCACCAAGGTCAACGCCTGAGGGACCCGGTTATGACTACCGTAACCTTCCACAGCGCAAAGAGCCGCCTGGACGGCTTTGTGGTGGAGGGCCACAGCGGGTACGCCGAGGAGGGGTCAGACATCGTCTGCGCCGCCATCTCCGCCGCCGTTGGGCTCACCGAGTGTACCATCAATGAGGTGATGGCCCTTGGCGCCCAGGTAAAGGTCAAGGAGAAGGACGCCCGCATCTCCCTCAAGCTCCCCTCTGCCCTGAACGAGGCCAGTGACGATCTGTGTCAGGCGGTCATGACCGGGCTGCTGGTCTACCTCCAGACCATGGCGGAGGATTACCCCGACAATCTCACCGTCCTGCTGGACGATGATGACGAGGATTAACCTTTAACAGAAAGGACGGAAACGACTATGCTGAAGATCAACATCCAGTTCTTCGCCCATAAAAAGGGCGGCGGCTCCACCAAGAACGGCCGTGACTCCCAGGCCAAGCGCCTGGGCGTGAAGCGCGCCGACGGCCAGTTCGTGCTGGCGGGCAATATCCTGGTGCGCCAGCGCGGCACCCACATCCACCCCGGCGTCAACGTGGGCAAGGGCAGCGACGACACCCTGTTCGCCCTCAAGGACGGCAAGGTGAAGTTCGAGCGCCTGGGCAAGGACCGCAAGCAGGTCTCCATCGTGGAGATCGCGCAGTAAAATGCCTGAAAAGCCGCAAGCGGGGAACCGTTTGCGGCTTTTTTATTAGGAGGGCGGAGAGCGGGTCAACGAGGGAGCTTGGAGCGGAGCGATTCTGTTTGTGAAGCGAGACGAAGTGAAAGCGACCGAGTGTCCTGGCCTGCTCGCAGCCTGACAAGGAGGGTGTGCCATGTTCCCATTCAGCGACCGCTTTGATGAAATAACCCGAGAGGGCATGACGCTGAAAATAATCGAAAAATCGGAGGGCACGGCGGAACTGATTCCCTTTTACTACTATGATATTTTTGTAGATGGGGCCCCCGTTGGAAAAATCAGCATCCGTATTGGGGAGAATTTTCACTCATACTATAACGGGCACATCGGCTATGAAATCGACGAGGGGGCGCGGGGGCACGGCTATGCCCGCCGGGCCTGTGAGCTGGTGCTGGACGTGGCCCGGTTCCACGGGATGTCCCGGCTGTACCTGACCTGTGACGAGGACAATGCCGCCTCTTACCGCACGATTGAAAAGCTGGGCGGATCGCTTTTGGGGATATGCGATGTGCCCAGGGAATACTTTGCCTGGTATGAGGGCATCCCCCGGCACCGCGTCTATCAACTAAACCTGTAAGGAGGTCTTTATGGCCAATCAATTCATCGACACCGCCCGCATCACCGTCCGGGCGGGGGCGGGCGGCGGCGGCGCGGTGGCCTTCCACCGGGAGAAGTACGTGGCCGCCGGCGGCCCCGACGGCGGGGACGGCGGGCGCGGCGGCGACATCATCCTGCGGGTGGACCCCCATATGTCCACCCTGATGGACTTCCGCTACAAGCGCAAATACACCGCCGAAAACGGCAAGGACGGCCAGGGCAAGCGCTGCTCCGGCAAGGACGGGAATGATCTGGTGATCCGGGTGCCCAAGGGTACGGTAGTGCGGGATCTGGAGACAAAAGAGATCATCTGCGATATGTCCAGCGAGGAGGACTTCGTGCTGGCCCGGGGCGGCAACGGCGGCTGGGGCAACCAGCACTTCGCCACCCCCACCCGACAGGTGCCCCGATTCGCCAAGGCGGGCCTGCCCGGGCAGTACCGGGAGGTCCTGCTGGAGCTGAAGCTGCTGGCCGATGTGGGGCTGGTGGGCTTCCCCAACGTGGGCAAGTCCACCCTGCTCAGCGTGGTGACCAGGGCCCAGCCCAAAATCGCCAACTACCACTTCACCACCCTGTCCCCCAACCTGGGCGTGGTGCCCGTGGACGAGGGGCAGTCCTTCGTGCTGGCGGACATCCCCGGCATCATCGAGGGGGCGGCGGACGGCGCGGGCCTGGGCCACGACTTCCTGCGCCACGTAGATCGCTGCCGCCTGCTGATCCATGTGGTGGATGTGTCCGGCTCCGAGGGGCGCGACCCGGTGGAGGATTTCGACGCCATCTGCGAAGAGCTCCAGCGGTGGTCCCCCGAGCTGGCCTCCCGGCGGATGCTGGTGGCCGCCAACAAGGTGGACATTATGGAGGATCCCGGGCTGCTGGCAAAGCTGCGGGCCCATGTGGAGGCCAAGGGCTGCCCGCTGTTCGAGCTGTCCGCCGCCACCCACCGGGGCGCCAAAGAGCTGATGTACGCGGCGGCGGCGGAGCTGTCCACCCTGCCCCCGGTCATCGTGTACGAGCCCACCTATGTGGAGCGGCCCCCCGAGGTGGACACATCCGAGGCGCTGGAGATCCAGCGGGACGAGGACGGCACCTGGCTGGTGGACGGGCCTTGGCTGCGCCAGCTCATGGCCAACGTCAACTTTTCCGACTACGAGAGCCGCAACTGGTTCGAGCGCCGCCTGCGGGATGCCGGGGTGTACCAGCAGCTGGAGGATCTGGGCGTGCAGGACGGGGACGCGGTGTGCCTGTATAATCTGGAATTTGAGTATCAGAAGTAAGGGCCTTCCTTTTTTCCTTGAAAAGAAAAAGAAGAAGCGCTGAGCAGGCAGCTGCGAGGAAGCTTGGAGCGAAGCGAGGATAAAAAACCAAGATTTGCGGAGCAAATCTGTTTTTTATCGGAGACGCAGCGAAAGCGACCGAGCGTCCAGCCGCTTGCGAAGCGTGACAAAAGGAAGCGAAAAAAGAAACTTTAAACCGCGCACAAAAGTGAAGTGTACAAAGATTGGGGCCTGTCCAAACGGACAGGCCCTCATATTGTTTCTCCTCAGTGTGTGGACTGTTGTTCATTCAGCCGGGCCTCCAGCTTGGAGTAGACGATATTTTGGCTGGAGTACAGCGAGTAATTCCCGCTGAGCAGGAAGCTCAGCGCGCAGGCCAGGGCGAAAAACAGCAGCCCGCCCCCGCCGAACAGCTCGATGGCCAGGAAGATGGAGGCCAGGGGGCAGTTCACCACCCCGCAGAACAGGGCGATCATGGCGATGGCGGCCCCGAACGCCGGGTCCAGCCCCAGCAAGGGGGCCGCGGCGCAGCCGAAGGTGGAGCCGATGAACAGGGTCGGCACGATCTCCCCGCCCCGGAAGCCCGCCCCCAGGGTGAGGGCGGTGAACACCATTTTCAGCGCGAAGGCCCAGGGGACGTGTACCTCCCCCTCCAGGGCCAGCTCGATGACGCCGCCCCCCGCGCCGTTGTAGTCGCCGCTGCCCTCGATCAGGGTGAGGGCGATGACCAGGGCCGCCCCCGCCAGCGCCCGCAGGTACTGGTTGGGGATGTATTTTTTGTAGAGATGCCCCGCCTCGTGCATGAGCACGCAGAAGACGATGGACACCAACGCCGCCAGGATCGCCAGTCCGCCGCATTGCAGCAGGGAGACCGGCCCCAGCTCCGGCGTTCCCAGCAGATGATACGCCTCGGCGGGCAGACCCAGGCACTGGGGAATGGCGCAGGCGATGAGGGCGGACAGCAGGCAGGGGAACAGGGCCGCATAGCGGAAGTGGCCCACGTTCACCACCTCCAGGGCGAACACGGTGGCGGTGAGGGGGGTGCCGAACAGGGCGGAGAACAGCCCCGCCATGCCGCACTGGATGATGGTGTTGGTATTCCGGCTGTCCACCCGGAGCAGCCGCCCGATCCCGGCGGAAATGCTGCCGCCGATCTGAAGGGCCGCCCCCTCCCGGCCGGCGCTGCCGCCGGTGAGATGGGTGAGCACCGAGCCCAGAAAGATCAGCAGGCCCAGCCGCGGCCGGGGCCGCTCGCCTCCCCGTACACTGGCGATGATCTGGTTGGTGCCGCTGTCGTTGGCCATGCCGCACACACGGTAGCTGAACACGATGGCGAGGCCGGCCAGCGGCATACAAAACAACAGCCAGGAGTGGGCCAGCCGCAGGGCCGTGACCTGGGCCACAGACCAGGAAAACGCCGCCCCCGCCAGGCCGCAGGCCAGCCCCGTCAGCCCCGCCAGCCCCAGCCACCGGCCCAGGGCCAGGATGGACGGCAGGACGGCCAGGAGATGCGCTTTGAGCTTTTCCGCCATATGGTCACCCCCGTGTTCAGGTCTTTTTTTCTTCATCATATCTTAACTATTATACCAGCCCTGTCAAGGAGGAAAACTCTTGCAGACAGGGGCGTGAAGTGCTATAATACCGCTTGCGGCCCGCCGACCCGGGCTGTAAGAACGAAATGTAAGGAGAGAGTTGAAATGAAGAATGTGAAGAGAAGCGCTGCCGCCCTGTTTGCCCTGGTGCTGATCCTGACGGCCGGCTGCGGCAAGAAGTCCGGCAGCAACAAAGTGGTGGACTACACGGTGGATGTCCCCGCCGGCTTCGAGGAGATGGAAATGGAAGGCGTGACCAAGGCCTGGGCCACTGTGGACGGCTCCAACGTCAACGTGAACATCACGGAGAAGGACTCGGCCTTCAAGAAGATCAACGCCGACGCGCTCCGTGACGCCCTGCTGCAGGTCTTTGAGGCGACCTATGGCGCCGCCCCCACCATCACCGACAAGTACTTCACCAACGATGAGGTGTGCGGTATGCCCGCCTACCAGTACTGCTACGTCATCGAGCTGATGGGCGTGGAGATGACCCAGCTGGTGGTGTGCATCGACGCCGACCAGACGTATACCGTTACTTACACCGACGTGACCGGCGACTGGATCGGCGACTTCGAGACCAGCGCCAAGAACATCGAGCTCGTTTTTGAGTAAGCTTTTGGCCCTGCCTGAAGATGACCAAGGCGCCGCGGCGCCTGGCATTTCTTGGGCAGGGCCCGATTTTTGTGAAAAAAGTTTGAAAATTTTTTCACAATTCCCCTTCCCTTTGGGGCGAGGATAGAGTATAATAATACCGAGCAAATCCAGCACTACCATAATTTTATTAAGGAGTGATACCAATGAGCATCAAAGTAGGTATTAACGGTTTTGGCCGCATCGGCCGCATGGTTTTCCGCGCCAGCGTGAATCATCCCGAGATCGAGATCGTGGGCATCAACGACCTGTGCCCCGCCGACTACCTGGCCTATATGCTGAAGTATGACACCATGCACGGCCGCTTCGAGGGCGAGGTCTCCTCCACCGAGAACGCCATCGTGGTCAACGGCAAGGAGATCCCCATCTTCGCCGAGCGCGACCCCAAGAACATCCCCTGGGGCAAGCTGGAGGCTGAGTATGTCGTGGAGTCCACCGGCCTGTTCCTGACCCAGGAGAAGGCCCAGGCCCACATCGACGCCGGCGCCAAGAAGGTCGTCATGTCCGCCCCCTCCAAGGACAGCACCCCCATGTTCGTGTGCGGCGTCAACCTGGACGCTTACACCCCCGACATGACCTTCGTGTCCAACGCCTCCTGCACCACCAACTGCCTGGCCCCCATCGCCAAGGTGCTGAACGACAACTTCGGCATCAAGGACGGCCTGATGACCACCGTGCACTCCGTCACCGCCACCCAGAAGACCGTTGACGGCCCCTCCATGAAGGACTGGCGCGGCGGCCGCGCTGCCACCGGCAACATCATCCCCTCCTCCACCGGCGCCGCCAAGGCCGTGGGCAAGGTCATCCCCGCCCTGAACGGCAAGCTGACCGGTATGTCCATGCGCGTGCCCACTCTGGACGTGTCCGTCGTCGACCTGACCGTCAACCTGGAGAAGCCCGCCAAGTACGATGAGATCTGCGCCGCCATGAAGGCCGCCTCCGAGGGCGAGCTGAAGGGCGTTCTGGGCTACACCGACGAGGACGTGGTGTCCAGCGACTTCCTGGGCGACGCCCGCACCTCCATCTTCGACGCCAAGGCCGGCATCGCCCTGACCGACACCTTCGTGAAGGTCGTGTCCTGGTACGACAACGAGATGGGCTACTCCAACAAGGTGCTGGAGCTCATCAAGCATATGTACAGCGTCGACCACAAGTAATTTGCGGTCAAAACCAAAACCGGCATAAAAAGCGCCCCCTGGAAATCCAGGGGGCGCTTGCTTTAAATTGTGCTTTGTTACAAAGAATAATCTATACTTATAGCTTTGGCAACACTATCCTGGAATGCACCGGAAGAAATAGAAATCCCTACACCATTATAAGAAAATGAAATGCCACCAATTGGAGAGGGATTCTTATCATGGACGTACTGTATCGTAATTTGGGTCTTATTACCTGTTCCGGCATAAATAGTATATTTTGGCTCCACAGCAAATGATGCCGAACCACAATATTGTGAATGATTCAATACAGCATTAGGGAGCACATATGATAGGTCTGCAAAATAGCCAAGGCCTCCTAGATTGAGTTTTGCAGGATTTATTTGAGAATTATATGATATTTTTTCATTGTTAGGCAATAAAACATAATCAACGCTACTAAACTGATTTGGAACGAACTGGAATAAGTTAGAATCCCAATTAACGGATATTGCATCTTCTCTATGTATGAATGGATGACCAGCACTCCACGCATAATCAACATAAACTAAGACAAGATCT
>CAZCFU010000076.1:0-6801 GCA_964498005.1 uncultured Oscillospiraceae bacterium
GTCCGGGCCGGTATGGGCCGGTGCCAGGGCGGCTTCTGCTCGCCGCGCGTCATGGAGATCCTGGCCCGTGAGCTGGGGGTGGATCAGAGCGCCATCACCAAGTCCGGCGCGGGTTCCGAGCTGATCGTGGGCGTCAACAAGGACGCCATCTAAGGAGGGGCTGAACCATGAGAGAATATGAACTTGTCATCATCGGCGGCGGCCCCGCGGGGCTGGCCGCGGCGGTCGCCGCCCACGAGGCGGGCCTGCGCGATATCCTCATTCTGGAGCGGGACAACGAGCTGGGCGGCATCCTCAACCAGTGCATCCACAACGGCTTCGGCCTGCACACCTTCAAGGAGGAGCTCACCGGCCCCGAGTATGCCGGGCGCTTCATCGAGCAGGTGAAGAAGCTGGAGATCCCCTATAAGCTGAACACCATGGTGCTGGATCTGGCGGCGGACAAGACCGTCACCGCCATGAACCGGGAGGACGGGCTGTTCCAGCTCCATCCCAAGGCGGTCATCCTGGCCATGGGCTGCCGGGAGCGGCCCCGGGGCGCGCTGAGCATCCCCGGCTACCGTCCCGCCGGCATCTTCACCGCCGGCACCGCCCAGCGGCTGGTGAACATGGAGGGCTATATGCCCGGGCGCAAGGTGGTCATCCTGGGCTCCGGCGACATCGGCCTCATCATGGCCCGCCGCATGACCTTCGAGGGCGCCAAGGTCCAGGTGGTGGCCGAGCTGATGCCCTACTCCGGCGGCCTGAAGCGGAACATCGTCCAGTGTCTGGACGACTACGGCATCCCCCTGAAGCTGAGCCACACCGTGGTGGACATTCAGGGCAAGAAGCGCGTCGAGGGTATCACCCTGGCCCAGGTGGACGACAAGGGCAAGCCCATCCCCGGCACTGAGGAGCATTATGAGTGCGACACTCTGCTGCTGTCCTGCGGCCTGATCCCGGAGAACGAGCTGAGCCGCTCCGCCGGCGTGGAGCTGAACCCCATTACCAACGGCCCCACCGTCAACGAGAGCCTGGAGACCAGCATCCCCGGTGTGTTCGCCGCCGGCAACGTGCTCCATGTCCATGACCTGGTGGACTACGTGTCCGAGGAGGCCGGGGCCGCCGGCCGCCACGCCGCCGACTACATCGCCTCCGGCTGCAGGGAGGAGACCCACAAGTCCCTGCCCGTGAAGTGCGAGAACGGCGTGCGCTACACCGTGCCCGTGGCCATCCGGCCCGACGCCGCCGGGGACACCGTCACCCTGCGGTTCCGGGTGGGCAACGTGTACAAGAACAAGAAGGTGGCGGTCTACGCGGGGGATACCTGCGTCTTCAGCCGCAAGCGCCCGGTGCTGGCCCCCGGCGAGATGGAGACCGTGGTGCTCAAGACCAGCCTGCTGACCGACCACCCCGAGGCGGAAGGCATCACCGTGACCCTGGAGGAGGCGTAAGAGATGGAAGAGAAGAATCTGATCTGTATCAACTGCCCGCTGGGCTGCCCGCTCACCGTGACCATGGAGAACGGCGAGGTCAAGTCCGTGTCCGGCAACACCTGCCCCCGGGGCGAGGCTTACGCGAAGAAGGAGCTGACCAACCCCACCCGCATCGTCACCAGCACGGTGAAGGTGAAGGGCGGCACGCTGGCCATGGCCTCCGTCAAGACCGCCAGCGACATCCCCAAGGGGAAGATCTTCGACTGCGTGAAAGCCCTCCAGGGCATCGAGCTGGACGCCCCCGTGGCCATCGGCCAGGTGGTGGTGCCCGACGTGTGCGGCACCGGGGTGGACATCGTGGCCACCAAGAACGTGCCCGCCAAGGGCTGAGCGCTCGATACAAAGGTATAGAAAAAGCCCCCGCCAGTTGGCGGGGGCTTTTTTGCGGTGTATTCGCGCTCGGATTAAAACAAATGTTTCACGTGAAACATCAGGCCATGAGGGCCTCCATCTCATCCAGCAGTTCGCCGAAGAGATCCAGCGCGTCCTGGACGGGCCTGGGGCTGGCCATGTCCACCCCGGCCCCCTTCAGCAGGTCGATGGGATCCTTGGAGTCGCCGCCGGACAGGAACTGGAGATAGTCCTTCACGGCGCCCTCGCCCTCCTTCAGGATGCGGCGGGACAGGGCGATGGCGGCGGAGTAACCGGTGGAGTACTGGTACACGTAGTAGTTGTAGTAGAAGTGGGGGATGCGCACCCACTCCAGGGCGATGCGGTCGTCGGTGACCATGTCGGGGCCGAAATACCTGGCGTTCAGCGCCTTGTACTCCGCGCTGAGCCGTTCGGCGGTGAGGGGGACGCCCTGGGCGTTCAGCTCGCCCAGGCGCAGCTCGTACTCGGCGAACATGGTCTGGCGGTACAGCGTGCCCTTGAACTGCTCCAGGAAGTGGTTGATGAGCCAGGCCCGCTCACGCTTGTCCGTGGTTTTGCCCAGCAGGTACTCCATGAGCAGGGCCTCGTTGCAGGTGGAGGCCACCTCGGCCACGAAGATCACGTAGTTCCGGTAGACGGAGGGCTGGGTCTTGTTGCTGAGGTAGGAGTGGACTGCGTGGCCCATCTCGTGGGCCATGGTGAACATACTGTCCAAATTGTCCTTCTGGTTGAGCAGGACGTAGGGGTGGACCACCGCGCCGTTCATATACGCGCCGGAGCGCTTGCCCACGTTCTCGTACACGTCCATCCAGCGGTTGTCGAAGCCCTCCTTGATGATGGCCCGGTACTCCTCGCCCATGGGGGCCAGGGCGTCGTACACGGTGGACTTGGCCTCCTCAAAGGGGATCACCTTGTCCGCGCCGGACACCATGGGGGCGTAGATGTCGTACATATGCAGCTCGTCCACGCCCAGCATTTTTTTGCGCAGGCGGACGTAGCGGTGGAGCTTGTCCAGGTTGGCGTTCACCGTGTCCACCAGGTTGTGGTACACCTCAGGCGGCACCCGGGCGTCGCTGACGGCGGCGGCCAGGGGGGACTCGTACTTCCGGGCGGTGGCAAAGAACTGGCGCTTCTTCACCTCGGCGCTCATCAGGGCGGCGGCGGTGTTCTGGAAGTGGCCGCAGGTGTCGTAGAACTGCTCGTAGGCGGAGCGGCGCAGCTCCCGGTCCTCGCTCATCTCGTAGGGGACGAAGGTGGCCTGGGACAGGGGCAGGGGATTGCCGTCCTTGTCCACGGCGTCGGGGAAGGTCAGGTCGGCGTTGGTGAATTTGGAGTAGATGTCGTCGGGGGCCTGGGCCATCTCACCGGCGGCGGCCAGCAGCTTCTCCTCCGCGTCGGACAGGGTGTGTTCCTTCTGGTCCTGGAGGATGGTGAAGTACCGGCGGTAGAGCTCCAGCCCGGGCTCGTCGGCGTAGAACTGCTCAAGGGTCTCCGGGGACAGCTTGATCAGCTCGGGCTTCTCGAAGGCAGTGGCGGCGCGGGCCTCCACGAACAGGCTCATGCCCTTGCCCGCCATGGCCTGGTACTTGGCCACCCGGGTGTCCTCGTCCTGGCGGAGGGAGGCGTAGCGGTACAGCTCTTCCAGCCGGTCGCACACCTGCATGGACAGGGTGAGGTACTCATAGAGGGTCTTGGCGCTCTCGCCCAGCCGCCCGGCGTAGCCGGGGAGGGTGCGGAGCTGGGCCTGGGCCTCCTCAAATTCCTTTTCCCACGCCTCGTCGGTGGGGAAGAGGTCGGCGGTGTTCCAGGTGTGTTCTACGGGGATTTCAGAGCGCTGGGGGATCTTTTTGGTGTCGGCCATAGGGATAAACAGCCTCCTATCTGATTTGGATTGGGGATATCATATCATAGGCATAGGTATTTTACAAGGGGAAGCGGGGCAAAAAAAGACTGTCCGGCCGGGGGAGGATAGGATCCCGGCCGGACAGTGGTGGTGCCGATCTCGTCGGCGCGGCGCTCTGGGTAGTCACGCTTCGAAGCGGCCAGGACGCTCGGTCGCTTTCCCTCCGACTCGGCCTGGTCTCTGTGGCGCTGTGCGCCCCATCGCTCGGCCTCGCTTCAGTCCAAGCTCCCTCGCTGTCCGCTTCTCAGCGCTCTGGGGGCATAATCAGGGCGGCGATGATATACACCCACAGGGACAGGCCCGCGAAGGCCACCAGCAGAACGGTGGCCACGCGCACGACCGTGGGATCGACATTGAAGTAACGGGCGATGCCCCCGCACACGCCGCAGATGACGGCGTCGGAGCCTGTGGTACGGTAAAGACGTTTCATGGGTATAGTCTCCTTTCAAATCAATTAACGGCGGTTGGACAGCTCCCGGCTCAGTACCGATCTAAGTTCACGTCGCCGCTGACGGTGGTCATGACGTAGGCGGGGCCGGAGCCGTCGCCATAGATGGCCGTGCCGCCCTGGTACTGGAAGGGGAAGGCGAGGTCGACATCGCCGCTGACGGTTTTATACCGCAGGGTGAAGGGCCCCGCGTCGGGGATGCGCGCCCCGACATCGCCGGATTTGGAGGACAGCTCCATCACCTGGGGCAGCTGAGAGGTCTCCAGCCGGACATCGCCGCTCATGGTACTGCCCAGGAAGCGGACGGCCAGCCCGTCCATCTCAATGTCGCCGCTGGCGGTTTTTGCCAGGATGTCCCCCACCTGGCCGTGGACGCACACGTCGCCGCTCATGGTCTCGGCGCGGAGGTCGGCGTAGCCGTCCTTCAGATCCAGCTCCAGGTCGCCGCTGGCGGAGTGGAAACGCAGCTCCCCGCAGGAATGCAGGTGGCAGTCAAGGTCGCCGCTGGCGGTTTTGACGGACAGGAGGTCGACGCTCAGCTCGTCCCCATACAGTTCCACATCGCCGCTGGCGGTGGTGAGGTCCAGCACCTCCCAGCGCCGGGCGGGGAGATAGAGCTCCACATCGGCGGAGCCGATGCCCCGGCGGGAGAAGAAGGAAGAGCTGGCGGTGCGCCCCTCCCGGATGGTGAGGATGCCGTCGGCGGAGCAGGTCACGTTCAGGTCGTCCACATCGCCGTCGATGATGACGCCGGCGTCCGGGGCCTGATTGGCGTGGATGGTCACGTCCCCGGCCACGGTCTGCACCACGATGCCTCGCAGATCCTTCAGGGCAGTCACGGAATAGGAGCCGTCGTCATTGCCCTCCATGGAGGAGTCCTGGCCGGAGAAATGGGGCCCGCGGGCCTCGCCATCGCCCCGGTATTCGCCCTTCCACTCGCCCCACTGGGTGAAGAAGCCGCCTTTGGCCTTGTCGTAACCAAAGCCGTAAATCACGTCCCGCTGCTGCCTGGGGCCGCCCCCGGCGAAGAACCGGCCCTCGTCGGTGTTTACCTCGGCCTCAAACTCCCAGCCGCTGGGCGGTGTGGGTGGCGTCGGAGGAGTAGGCGGTGTGGGTGGCGTCGGGGGAGTGGGCGGTGTCGGGGGAGTGGGAGGCGTGGGAGGTGTGGGCGGCGTAGGGCCGTCGGGACGGGTGTTGAAATGGACCCGGACATGGCCACTGTCCTTTTCCACGCTGGTGCGGCGCTGAATGGCCTCCTTGGCCTGCTTCAGGGCGGCTTTCGCCTGGTCGATGGCCGTGTTGCACGCCTCGGACACGCTGGCCAGGATGGCGTCCAGGTCGGTCTGGGCGCTGTCCTGCTCATCCCGCCGGCTCTCGCGTTCGGCCTCGGCTTCCCTGCGTGTGGCGTCCGCCTCCGCTCGTTCGGCCTCAGCTTCCTCCTTGGCCTCCTCGCCCAGGTAGGCCAGCAGCTCGTCCACATCCCCAAGGTCCTCCATGGCCCGGCTGAAGGCGGCCTCATCGTCCATGCCTGCGCCGGTCATGTCCAGAAAGCGGCGGTACAGGTTGTCGGACAGCTCCTCCACCAGCTCATCCTTGGCGGTGGACTGGGGCGCGGCGGCCAGCTTGCCGGCCACCGTATCAATAAATCTGCGCTTGATCTCTTCCATTGTGTTCAATCCTCCTCTGCTGAAGTCAGCGCGTCCAGTAAGGCGCGGGTGTTCTCCCATTCCTGGCGGGCCTCCGCCCAGCGCCCGCGCCCCTCGTCGGTGATGGCGTAGTAGCGGCGGCGGGCCCCCGGGCCGTCGTCCCCCCAGTATGAGGTGATGAAGCCGCTCTGCTCCAGGCGCTTAAAGGCGGTGTACAGGGTGGCCTCCTTGAAGCCGTATTCCCCCTGGGTCAGCTGCTGAATGTTTTTGTTGATCTCATAACCATAGTTGTCCCCGCGCATCAATTGTGCTAATATAATGGTATCCGTGTGTCCGCGCAGGGTGTCCGCTGAAATCGACATGGCGTCCTCCTTTCTGGTGCGAGTTGGTTTTTGGATATCTGAGATACCCGGTCAGTTAAGATACCTCGCAAGCCGAAGTAACTTTGTGAGCTTAATATAGCACGAGATACCTCGCCTGTCAAGGTATTTTTCAAAAAATTTTTGCCCCCTATTTTTATGCGGGGCGCGACAAGGAGATGCTGCAAAATGAGCGAATGCACTCATGACTGTTCCACCTGCGGCGCCAGCTGCGGGGAGCGGACCGAGCCCCAGAACCTGCTCAAGCCCGCCAACGCGCAGTCAAACATCAAGAAAGTGATCGCCGTGGTCAGCGGCAAGGGGGGCGTGGGCAAGTCCGCCGTCACCTGCACCCTGGCCGCCGCCATGGCAAAGCGGGGCAGGAAGGTGGGCGTGCTGGACGCGGACATCACCGGGCCGTCGGTGCCCCGGGCCTTCAACATCCACGAGCGGGCCATGGGCACCGGGGACGGCATCCTCCCCGCCGTCACGAAGGACGGGGTGAAGGTCATGAGCCTGAACCTGCTCATCGAGCATGAGACCGACCCGGTGGTGTGGCGGGGCCCCGTCATCGCCGGGGCGGTGGAGCAGTTCTGGA
>CAZCFU010000077.1:0-6684 GCA_964498005.1 uncultured Oscillospiraceae bacterium
GCATTTTGAAGGACAATCTGCTGCGGCTGAAGGACGCCCACCCGGATATCTACGCCCAATACGCTACAACGTCTGAGAGCAGACGGTTCAATGTGAAATTCGCCGCTGCCAAAGCGGCGTAGGAGGTGTACACATGATTGCGGCATACGACAAGACGCTGTTTTACAACGAGGCCAGCAAATACTGTGTCCTGCGGCTGAAAACGGCGGACCCCATGGTTCCCGAGGATGCCCGGGACAAGTACAAATTCAGCGACCACCTGATCCGCTTTGTGGCGGTGGGCTACGACCTGCCCCGGACGGACGCCATCAAGATGGAGCTGGAGGGAAACTGGGTGGACAGCAAGCACGGCAAGCAGTTCCAGGTGGATTCGTGGCACGAGCTGGTGCCGCCCACCATCGAGGGCATCCTGGGCTATCTGTCCTCCGGTGTATTGAAGGGCATCGGCCCCAAGACGGCGGCGGATATTGTCCAGCGGTTCGGCACGGACTCCCTCAACGTGATCGAGCACCACCCGGAGCGGCTGCTGGAGGTCAAAGGCATCACAACGGAAAAGCTGGAGGAAATCAAGGCGGGTTATGCCGAGAGTACAGCCATCCGAGACCTGATGACTGTGCTTTCCCCTTTTAAGCTGACGCCCAAGACCGCTATGAAGATCTACGAGCATTTCGGCCCGGACGGAGCGGCCCTGCTGCGTAAGAGTTTTTACCAGCTGTGCCAGATTTCCGGCTTCGGCTTCAAGCGGGTGGACGCCATCGTGCAGAAGTCCGGCGGCGACCTCCACGCCCCCATGCGGATACAGGGCGCGCTGTTCTACACCCTGGAGAAGTCCCGCACGGAGCGCGGCCACCTCTATATGGAAGCGGAAAAGCTGCTGGGTGAGACGGTAACGCTTCTGAACGAGCAGATCCCCCAGATCGATCTGAGGGTGAAGCGGGAGGAAGCCGCAAAGGAGTTGGTCGCGGCCATCAAGAACAACGTGGTGGTGTCCAAGAAAGGCAACATCTATCTGCCCCATGTGTTCAACCAGGAAAGCGAGACTGCCCGCAAGGTGGTGCAGATGCTCCTGGAGACGCCGGAGCCTGTTCTGTTGGGCCCGGTCATGGAGCGTATCAAGGGCAAGCTGGGCATCGTCCTCTCCCCCAGGCAGTACGAGGGGGTGGAGATGGCCTTCCGGCACAACCTGTCCATCATCACTGGCGGCCCCGGAACCGGCAAAAGTACCATTCTGAAAGCGGTAATCGAGGCGTACCGGGTTCTGTACCCCAACAACACCATTGCCCTGGGCGCGCCCACCGGCAAGGCCAGCCGCCGCATGGCGGAGACCACCGGGATTGAGAACGCCCAAACCCTCCACAGCCTGCTGGGCCTCCATGGGGAGGACGCCGGATGGCAGGAGAAACGGGAGTTGAACGCCGACTTCCTCATTGTGGACGAGGCGTCCATGGTAGATATGTGGTTGGCTTACCAGCTGTTCTCCCGGCTGAAAAAGGGGACGAAGCTGCTGATTGTGGGTGACGCCGATCAGCTGGAGAGCGTGGGCGCGGGCAGCGTGTTCCGGGAACTGATCCAGTGCGGCCTGGTGCCTGTGACGGTGCTGGACCAGATCTTCCGTCAAGCGGAGGACAGCCTCATTGCCTATAACGCCAAATTCATCAAGGAGGGCAACGGGAAGCTGAACTATGGCCGGGACTTTTCGTTCACTGAGGCGTTGTCCCAGGAAGAAACGGCGGCGCTGATCCGGGTACTCTATCGGGGGGCATTGCGAACCACCCCCATGGAACAGGTTCAGATCCTGACGCCCTACCGCTCCACCGGGGACGCCGCGGCCAACCAACTGAACGCAGCCATCCAGGGGGAGATTAACCCTCCCGCGCCGGAGAAGCCCGAGGTGTCCAACGGCGGACGGTTGTTCCGCCTGGGCGACCGGGTGATGCAGGTGAAAAACGACTACGATGTGGCGCTGTTCAACGAGGACGGCGAGCAGGTGGCCGTGGGCGTGTTCAACGGCGAGGTGGGCATTGTGTCCAACGTCCAGCCGGGCACGGTTACTGTCAACTTCGACGGGCGCTACGCGGACTACCCGCTGGAGAGCCTGGGCGAGCTGGAGCTGGCCTACGCCACCACCATCCACAAGTCCCAGGGCAGTGAGTACGATACGGTAATCGTGCCTATGCTCCCGGCCCACAGGATTTTGCTGTCCAGGAATTTGTTCTACACGGCGATTACCCGTGCCAAACGGCGGGTAATCCTGGTGGGACTGAAGCAGGCCATCTACATGGCCGTGGGCAAGTGCAGTACAGGCAAGCGCAATACCCTGCTGGGGGAGCGGATTAAGCTGTATTATCAGGCGCTGACCCGCAAAGACATCCCCGCCGACGGGGAACAACTGAAAAATGCCAGTTAAAAAAGTGGGATGACGTGTAAAAAATTACGCGGCGTCTCCTATTTATTATTATGAAGGGAGTTTTTCAAATGACCGACGCAAAAAAGACGATGCAGGGGACCGTCCGGGTACCCCAGAGGGTGCCGGGCTTTGACCCGATGAAGTTAGCCCGGGAGACGGCGGGCAAGGCCGGGGAAAAGGTGCTGACGCTGGATCTGAAACACAAGAAAGCGTGGTTCCGCATGGCCTGTCCCAACGGCGGGATGGTGCTGAACCCCCTGCGGGTCACCGACCAGATGGCCATTTTCGAGGCGCGGCTGTTCGCCGACACCGAGGACCGCAATCCCCTGGCCAGCTTTACCGCTACCCGGGCCGCCGATAAGGCCACCGGGAAGCAATACATTCAGGCCGCCCAGGAGGACGCGCTGAACGAGGCGCTGGAGACTGCCGGGTTTGGTCTTCCGCTGATCCCAATGGCAAATTTCAGCGGACAGGAGGCACCCCCGGCTGTTCAGAAGGAAGTTGCGCGGGAACCGGCTGGCGGCGGTCAGCCTGTGGAAGCGCCGCCTGTGGCCGAACCCAAGCAGGGTGCCGAGCCTGTGGTGCAGGCGGCGGAGAACGCTCAGGCTGTGCCGGAGAAGGCCCCACCCGTAGAGCCGCTCAAGGCCGAGGACAAGCCTGCGCCGCGCCCGGCCCCTGCCGGTCCTCCGCCCCGCGCGGCTGAAACGCCGCGGCCCGCTCCTGTGGGGCCCCAGCCCCATTTCCAGCGGGTCGTTGAAACCACGGGCGCCCATTCTGTGGTGGATATCGCCACCGCCAAAGTTGCTGAAGGAGCTGTCCAGTCTGCTACACAGCAGAGCCAGTCCGGCGCTGCCGCACAGCCTGCGGCGGACACTGAACCCGTCCCTTCTGCCCCCACCGGGGAGGACGTACCCGTCACCTATAACGCGGATATGACCGTGGAGGAGATCACGCGGCTCATGACGCTGGAGCAGGCAAAGAAGATCAAGGTGCAGGACGGCACCTGTAAGGGATGGACACTGGAGCAGGTGGCCGCTGACAGGCCGCCCAGCCTCAAATGGCTGAAGTTCACCGCCCCCTTTGCGGACAACGTGGTGAAAGCTGCGGCTGGGATCGTCCTGGCTGACCTGGAGCTGAAAAAGGCCGGATGAACCAAGCATCGGCCAACGATGAAAGGAGCTGGCCCCTGTGGCGCAAGGAACGCAGTTTCCCTTTACCATTATGGACGTGGCCGACCTCCTCCGCCTGAACATCAGGCGGAGGGGCGGTTCCCGTGTGGTCTACACGGACTGCCCGATTTGCGGTGACCGCCGGGGCAAGATGGGCCTGTACCCGCAGATCAACACCTGGCGCTGCTATCACTGCGGCGAGTGCGGCGGGATGCTGGCCCTTTACGGAAAGGTGCATGGCGTCAGCAATTCTGACGCATACCAGGAAATCTGTGAAGCTCTGAAGGTCGGCGCCCCTGGCCGGGAGTACACGCCGGCGGTCAAGCCGGACCCAACCCCGGAGGTTCCCCAAACCCAGCGGGCCAGCCCCCAGGAAATCCACAGGACGCTGACGGCGCTGCTGTCTCTGCTGACCCTCTCCCCTGCCCACCGGGAGCACCTACGCACCAAGAGGGGGCTGACGGATGAGCAAATTGAACGGTTTGGGTTCAAGAGCACACCCCCGGCCTACCTGTGCCGCGCCATCGCGGCCCAGCTGATAAAGCAGGGCTGTGTGGCGGAGGGTGTCCCCGGCTTCTACGTGGACAATGGCGGTAAATGGCGGGCGAAGTTCCACCAGCGCACATCCGGCATCGTTATCCCGCTCCGGGGTGTGGATGGCCTGCTCCAAGGCTTGCAGATCCGGCTGGACCGGCCCATTAGGGACAAGGACGACCCGCCGGAGAAAGCAGGAACCAAATATCTCCCTTTCACCTCCACAGGCAAACCCATGGGGGTGACGTCTGGGAATCCGATCCATTTTGTTGGCGACCCATGCTCTCGTGTGGTCTATGTGACGGAGGGCGCGCTGAAAGCAGACATTGCCCACGCCCTGACGGGCCGCACTTTTGCGGCCACAGTGGGGGTAAACAACACCATGGGCATGGACGAACTGTTCGCGTTCCTGCGCCGCAATGGCACCGAGGAGATCATCGAGGCCGAGGATATGGACAAGTATTGCAATCCGAACGTCAGCCGGGGTGCCTCCAAGGTTCATCAGCTGGCGGTAAAGAACGGTTTGAAGTGCCGGAGACTGGTCTGGAACCCCAATTGCAAGGGGATCGACGACTGGCTGTTGGCGCTTCACCGAAAAAAGTTAAAGGAAAAGGAGCGAGAAGACATGAATTTCAAGGAGATGTATCTGAACGGGATGTGCCCCTTCGATTACATCGAGAGCTGCACCGGGCAGTGGCGGAGCAGGCCGGATCTCAGGATGAGCGCTGCGGTATATCTGGGGCTGACCCACGAGGAGTATCAGATGTACCTGCAAATGGTTCCCGGTGCCTCCCTCAAGGAGTGTCTGGACGGCCAGCGCCGCACCCAGAAGTTCCGGGTGTACCAGCTGGACTTCAAGGGCATCGAGACCCATTCCTTTGCTTTCCGCGGCATGGAGACCATGCGCAAGGCGGGTTATGAGCAGCCCCCGGCGGACAGCTACCAGCTGGTATATGACGGGGAGCTGATCCATCCGAAGGATTGGCAGGAGAGCGCGGTGCTGGAACGCATTTTTCGCGACTGCAATGACGATCTGCCGGAGGGTTATCAGGGTCACAGCCTATCTATGTCCGATATCGTGGAGCTGTATGACGGGGATAACCGGGACTTCTTCTACTGCGATGAGGACGGCTTTACCCCGGTGCGCTTTGACGCGGAGCGGGCCAAGCCCATGCAGGATGTGGATGAGGATGGCTGAGCAAAAGGAGATGCATCTGGACGCGGTGTGCGCGGTCTGCCGGGAGCTGGGCGCAGAGGTGCGCCGACCTCCGGGGCATCACTACTTCACCGCTACCATATGGGACGGCTGGGCGTGGCCCTATGACGAGGGCCCTGCCCTGGCCGTCCAGCAGGAGATTCAACGAAAGACCGCCCAATATCCGGGGCTGGTGTGCTGCTGCTTCGACCCGTTCAGCACGCTGGTCTACGCGGTATGAGCAGACAAGAAGAAGGGACGCAGGTTCGGCCATGGCCGGACTGCGCCCCTTCCATTTTTATCGAATTAACAGGAGGAAAAGAACAATGGGAGCTTATTCACAGATGGATGCGGAGCTGCGCTACGATGGCGCCGCTTTTGTGGACGATGATGACGAGACTGAGGACTGTCCGGCCTTTGTGGCAAATGAAGACAACGCCGCCCCCGCTTTTGACGATGACGATGGCCAGGAGCAGGAGATGGAACCCGTCCCTACCCCGCCGCCTGTGCTGTCCGCTGGGCAGGCCCAAGCTGAAACCCAGCCCGCCGCCAACGATGACGCAAAGGCTGCGGCCAATAAAGTGGCAGATGAGGACGCCAAACGGAAAGCCCACGAGGAGGCCGAAGCCAAACGCAAGGCCGAGTGGGACGCCAAGCAGGCCCAGAAGAAGGCCGAGGAACAGAAAAAACTGGATGAACTGGCCGCTATGAGCGATGAAGAGCTGCTGGCCGCGTCCACCCAGCGGGTGAGCGCCGATACCGAAAAGCTCACCCGGCGCAATATGAAGGAGTGTGTGACCGAGCACATCCAGACCATGTGCCTGGATGATCCCGCTTTCGCCCGGAAGGTCATGCACCCCCGCAAGAGCATGATCCGCTGTTTCCAGTACATCAACCGAAAAGCCTGGGAGTATGTGCAGGATGAGATGAAGGCCAACGGTATCAAGCCCGGGCCCGGACAGCAGGCATATGCAAGCGACATCCCGGATGGGCTGTGCTATCAGTGGGCGGTGGACTACTTCAACGACCCCGACGTGAAGGAGGATCATGTGGACGAGGAGGAGTTTGTCCCCCAGCCCTATCGGGGTACGACCACTGCTTCGACCAAAAAATCCGCAGCCAAGGGGAAAGCCAAAAATGAGGCTACCAAAAAAGATACCAAGAAAAAAGAAGCTCCCAAGCCGGTACCCAAGGCTGAGAGCGAAGGTCAAATCAGCCTGCTGGGGGTGGCGTGATGAAGAAGATCGATAAAAAAGCGTGCCGCCAGTTTTTGGAGCCGCTGCGTCCCCCGGTGTCTGATTGTGGCTTGTTCCTGGTATCGGCCCTCAAATATATTATCCGTACCGCTGTTAAAATTGTCGGCCACCGGCGCTTGCTGG
>CAZCFU010000078.1:0-6676 GCA_964498005.1 uncultured Oscillospiraceae bacterium
CGCTGATCCTGGCCTACGAGGCCATGATGGAGAAAAAGATCGGCGACATCGCCGCCGAGATCGCCAGCCGAAAGGACGTCCGCTTTGTCATGATCGCGGGGCCCTCCTCCTCCGGCAAGACCACCTTCTCCCACCGCCTGTCCACCCAGCTGCGGGCCTGCGGCCTGCACCCCCACGCCATCGCCACCGACAACTATTTTGTGAACCGGGACAAAACCCCCCGGGACGAAAACGGCAATTACGACTTCGAGGGCCTGGGGGCCATGGAGGTGGAGCTGTTCAACAGGGATATGCTCCGGCTGCTGAACGGCGAGACGGTAGAGATGCCCTCCTACAACTTTAAAAAGGGCGCCCGGGAATATAACGGCAATTTCCTCACCCTGAAGGAGGGCGACGTGCTGGTCATCGAGGGCATCCACTGCCTCAACGACCAATTTACCTACGCGCTCCCCCGCGAGAGCAAGTATCGCATCTACATCAGCTGCCTCACCACGCTGAACGTGGACGACCACAACCGCATCCCCACCACCGACGCTCGCCTGCTGCGCCGCATCGAGCGGGATGCCCGGACCCGGGGCTACAGCGCCCAGGCCACCATCAAAATGTGGCCCTCCGTCCGGCGGGGGGAGGAGAACAACATCTTCCCCTTCCAGGACAGCGCGGACATGGTGTTCAATTCCTCCCTGGTCTACGAGACGGCCCTGCTGAAGCCCTATGTGCAGCCCCTGCTGTTCGGCGTTCCCCGGGACAGCGAGGAGTACATCGAGGCCAAGCGGCTGCTGAAGTTCCTGAACTATTTCCTGCCCATCCCCGCGGACGACATCCCCAAAACCTCCCTCATGCGGGAGTTCATCGGCGGGGGCTGTTACCACGTCTGAGTTGAAAAAACACCGCCCTTCGCTCCAATGGATCGAAGGGCGGTGTCCCTTTAACCTTCCTCTGTTAATGTAACTCCGGAATAGCGCAGGTGTATCCCGGCGGTCTCGCCGGGCATCCCGCTGTAGATCAAAAGCTGAAGCCGGTCGCCGCCCTCCTTGGGCGTGAAAAAGCTCCAGGAATAGCCGTATTCCTCTCCGTACTCCAGATCGATGACCCCATAGTCGACGGCGCTGCTGGTGGACGCGTTGTACAGCAGCGTCCCGACGCTGGCCGGATCGCCCTCAAGCCGCTCCACGCCATCGAACCGCAGCGTATACCGCTTCCCATACTCCAGCTCATCCGCCACCACCGCGAAGTTGTACGGGCTCTCGCTGGCGGGCAGCTCGATCACGTCCTCCTCCTCCACGACCTGGGGCTCGCCCAGCGCGCTCTCCCACGCGGCGGTGGCCGCGCAGCCGAAATCGGTATAGCCCGTCCCTGAGCCCACCATATCGGCGCTGATCATCACCATCACGAGATCCGGCTGGCACATGGTGATATATTCCGACACATTACATGAGGTCATATAGCGCGGATCCAGCACATGGACCTCCTGGAAAATCGTGGAGAAATAGGCCTGCATGGGCAGGGTAAAGCTGTCCTTGATCATCACGACCTTCAGCTTGTTGGGCGCGGCGGCGTTCCGGTGCTGAACCACAGGGTAGTCGCCGCCGACATAGACGCAGTATGGACTGAGCTTGAACAGATCCCGCTTTTCGATGTGCTCCATGCGCAGGATCGCGTCGGAAAAATCGCCATGATAGAACGCGTAGTGGATCATCGGCACCGCGCAGGACATCTCCGTCTCAAATTTCGGCGTGTAGTAGGTGATGTCGTCCACGCCGCCGAAAAAGACGCCCACCCGCTTCCCCTGTGAGCCGAGGAACCAGTCCTGGTAGGTGTGGGCCTCCCACAGGTCGGGGTCGGTATAGGTCATGTCAACGGTCCGCTCCGGCACCAGCCGGGCCAGCCGCTCCACGATCATCGGAAACGCCTTCAGCGCCGCGGTACACGTCCAATGGTGGTCGGTGGCAAAAAAATTCTCGGTCACCGCCTCCGGCGTGGCGCTGAGCGCGGGGCGCAGGTCACAGGTGGGTACGCCGCCCTGCTCCAGACGCCGCAGCAGCTCGTCGGCGTTATCATTCGCCGGGTAGTCCATGCCGTTGGGCATCAGCTCGTCCTCTGCGTCCACCTTGCAGGGCGCCTGTACATACAGGAGCGGGATGTCCCTGTCCGCCAAAAATTCGTTGAACACAATGAGATTGTCGGCGGTGGGGCCGATGTCCTTTTCATAGGACGGAAACGTCAGCATTCCGTTGTCCAGCCGGATGACGCCATTGCACAGCCGCTGCCCCAGCATCCGGGAAAACAGTCCATTCACATTGACAAACGGCGTTTTGATTTTGGATGTGCCGGTATACGCGGCCTTCAGTTCCTGGACGAACTGGGGGAAATCACTTTTCCCGTCAGCCAGATTTTTGATGGGGACAAAAAATATCTGGAGCATCACAGCCATAACCGCAGTTAGGAACACCAGCACAGCAGCGGTGAGGATCCCCACGCCAGACGGCTTTTTATGCCTCTTTTTCTCCATGTCCAGCTCACACCCCCTTCCCTGAAATTTAAAAGTTGAAGTAGATGAACGGGTTATGGGCGTTCATCACCAGATAGGAGACGCCCGCCAGGAACAGGAGGAACTGCACGGTGTAAGCGATCCCATTGCACACCGACGCGGCGGCGGGATTGGCGGACAGCTTCTCCCGCAGGATCCTCCAAATCGGGGTGGAGCAGACCAGGCCCGCCGCCAGGACGGTGAAGCACTCCCGGAACTGGCTCCGGAACGTGTCGTCCACCAGCGCGTTGCCCGCCGCCCCGAACATGGAGCGCAGATAGATCAGCGCCGAGGGGAGATCCGCCGCGCGGAACAGCACCCAGCCGAACATGACCACCAGCAGGGTGAACACCTGATACAGTCCGGCGGCGGCGCCGGGCTTTGCCAGGCGCTGGGGCAGTGAGAGCAGCTTTTCCACCGTGATCAGCACGCCGTACAGCAGGCCCCACACGATGAAATTCCAGCTCGCGCCGTGCCACACCCCCGTGGCCAGCCACACCACGAACAGGTTGAACACCAGCCGCCACTTGCTGCCCACCCTGGAGCCGCCCAGCGGAAAATAGATATAATCCCGGAACCAGGAGCCCAGCGAGATGTGCCACCGCCGCCAGAACTCGGTCACGGTTTTTGAGATATAAGGATAGTTGAAATTCTCCAGGAAATGGAAGCCGAACATCTCCCCCAGCCCGATGGCCATTTCCGAATACCCGCAGAAATCAAAGAAAATCTGCAGGGAGTAGCACACCGCCCCCAGCCATGCCAGGGCGACGCTGGGCGTTCCCGCGCCGAAGGCCGCGTCCGCCGCCTGTGACAGAAGGTTTGCCAGCAGCATCTTCTTGTTGAAGCCGTAGAGGAAGCGGAGCATCCCGCCGCAAAAACCCTCCCAGGTCACCCGGCGCTCGTTGATCTGATCCTCAATGGTGGTGTAGCGCACGATGGGCCCCGCGATCAGCTGGGGAAACAGGGCGATGTACAGCCCCAGGTAGGCCGGATTTTTTTGCACCGGCGTTCCCCGGTACACGTCGATCACATAGCTGACGGATTGGAAGGTAAAGAAGGAGATCCCGATGGGAAGCACAAAGGAGGTGACCGGGATATTCGCGCCGGGCGCCAGGCTGTGGATGGTCCCGGTGACGAAATTCATGTATTTGTACACGAACAAAATGCCCAGATCCACGCAGATCGCGATGGCGAGAACCAGCTTGCGCGGGGCGGTCCCCGCTTCCAGTTCCGCAATGCGCAGGGCCATCAAATAGTTCCATAGGATGGAAAACAGCATGACGGCGACAAATTTGGGCTCGCCCCATGCGTAAAAGAACAGGCTTGCCAACAGAAGCCAATAGTTGCGCGCCTTTGTGGGCAGCAAAAAGTAGAAGCCCAGCGTCAACGGAAAAAACATAAATAAAAATTCCATGCTGGTGAAAAGCATCGGCTTGTCCCTCCTCTCGTTTCCGCCGGACAGCATGAAGGGCAGCGGGGCGAAGCCCCAGCCGCGGATGCGGCGCTGCACGGTGGACATGAAATCAACGCAAAATCAGGGGAATTTCTTTAGTCCTTCGGCTTCTCCCCCGGCGGATCCTGCCGTGAGCCGGCGTGCTCCCGCTCTCCCCGCAGCTCAAAGTGGATCAGCAGGCTCAGCAGGGCGCGCAGGGCGATCACCGCCCCCAGGATCAGCAGCTCGCTCATCTCCCGCACCAGCACCGTTTTCAAAATCTCCGCCGCCATTTTGAACTCCAGCGCCGTGGCCAGGCCGTTGGCCAGCTCCACCTTGAAATCGAATTCACGGTGGAGCAAAATAGTCTGCAAATACTCCCAGAACGCGTGGAGCGCGCTGAAGCACACCACAAAGATGCCCATCAGCTCCAATAAGGACGTGATAGTGGGCAGTATGAGCTCGATCAGCTCTTCCAGCATTGTCAACTCGCCTCTTTCCCAATGGAATCAGCCCTTCTCCGCCGCGTCTCATACGGCGTTTGCCGGCAATATCGCATCGCTGAAAGCCGCTATGCGGCATATGCGGCATTTCTCGGTATTATAGCAGAAAATGGGGAAAACCACAAGGGGGAATCACACGGCAAACATCTCTCCCCACCTTATTTTTCCACCGATCTGTGACGATATCAGTACTGACAGGATCGGAGGCCGGATCCGCACAGATCACTACCTCTCGAATTGATCGTGGGAAACGGCCCTTTTCCGGAACACATGAACGATTAGGAGGCAATAGATTGTGAAAAAGGCAAAGAAGCTTCTGGCCCTGCTGTTGGCGTTCCTGCTGCTGGCATCCGCCGGATGTACCTCTTCGGACACGAAGGATCAAAAGAAAGACGATGACAAGAGCGTCAGCAGCACAAGCCCGACGCCCGAACCCACCCCCACGCCGGAGGATCCGGAGGAGTCGCTGGATCCGGAGCTGGTAGACAACATAAAGTACAATGTCTATGTGGAAATGAACAACAAGATCGTAGATGTGCTGGACACCCTGTACAGCTACTACGAGGTGGTGGAATACGCGGACGAGTTCGCCCTGCTTGCCGACAGCCAGTATACCTACAAGTACGACATCTCCCCCTACAACACCGACCTGCTGGAGGACGCTGAATACGTGGCCACGCTGGAGCCGGCCTTTGAACCGCTGGACGAGTTGACGCTTGAAATCATCGACCCCATGCGGACGCTGATGGACACCTTCTCCGCCATCTACCGCGACTACGACTACGCCGCCGACCAGTACGCCAAGCCTAAGGAGTACCACAAGGCGATCCAGGCCAACGCGGCCATTTTTGAAACCCTGGCCTATCTGTACATGGACGCCATTCAGGAGATGAGCATTGAGCGGGTGGAGGCCGATGAGCAGAGGATGCTGGACGAGGGCCAGGCACTGGCCTATGGATTCAGCCACTCCATTACCGTAGTCAAGAAGCTCGTCAACGCGTGCTATGACCAGGAGGTCAACGATTACAACCTCCTGGAGCTGGATCTAGCGCCCATCCGCCCGCTGTACCAGGAGCTGCTGGATACCATCGAGGCATATAAAGCCGCCGCCGAGGACAACAACCAGCTGATGGAGGAGTCCATGACCGCCGACGGGGCCTACCACATCGGCACCCAGATCGACCGGATGGTCTCAGCTATCGACCATATGATCGGCCAGGTGGAGGGCCAGTATATGGTCAGTGATCCCGGCCGGACCTACCTGGGGAGCCTGCTGTATGTCAACGAGGTGCTGGCCGACTGCATCGAGCTGTATAATTCTACGTTCGCGTCCTAAAAGCGGAGCGGAACGCTCTTCCCCGTTTTCTGTACATACAGAATTCCCCGTATTCTCAATGAATACGGGGAATTTTGTATTCAATACTTTCCGACAGTACCTCCCGCGTCACGCGGGGTTCATATTTCGCCGCCTCGCCGCAAATACTGATTGCGCTGGACGAGCCCCGGTATTTGGATGCGGCCCGCCGGACGGTGGACTTCCTGGCGGCAAAACTCACCGCCCCAAATGGGCGGCTGCTGGCCCGCTGTCGGGGTGGGGTCTACGCCCAGCCGGTGGAGGGCACAGCGGAGCTGAAAGCGCTTTTGGCACAAAGCGGTTGCGCGGCAAAATGAAAACCACCCCTGTCGGGGTGGCTTTCATTTGCTTCGTTCAGTCGTCGCCCCGCAGGATATTCTGGGCATAGTCCTTCAGACTGGCAAAGGAACTGACGCTGTCGGCCCGGGTGCTGATCTGCTCCCTGGCATAATCCGGGAGTGTGTCAAAGTAGTGCTTTGCCTCCGGATCGCTGCCCAGCAGGGCGTTTAAATTGGGATAGCGCATTTACCAAATCACCTCGGCATATAGATTGCCCGAAAGCACCTAAACCATCCGCCCAGATTCAGAAAACCCACGGTACGAACTATGCGGCAAAAGCGCGCCGCCTCCCCCGCCGCTGTCCCACAAGAAAATGGATTTTAAGCGAGAATGGCACGGCCTGCTTGACAATTATCCAAAGATGGGGTATTCTATTCAAAACGGTCATGGAGGCCGTGCTCGGCTGGCTTGAAAGCATACAGATCAGGCGGACAGCTAGCGCCGGGAAGCGTTTAAAATCAATATGCAGCGGTATCGAAGTGGTTATAACGGCCCTGACTCGAAATCAGGTGTACCAG
>CAZCFU010000079.1:0-6610 GCA_964498005.1 uncultured Oscillospiraceae bacterium
CGGTGGGCCAGGGGGCCGTCGTTGGTGAGCAGCAGCAGGCCCTCGGTGTCCTTGTCCAGCCGTCCGGCGGGGAACAGGCCGATGTTCTGATACTCCTCCCCCAGCAGGTCCAGCACCGTCCGCTCCCCCGGCTGGTCGGTGGACGACACCACCCCCGCCGGCTTGTGGAGCATGAGGTACACCGGCCGGTCCGCGCCGATGGGCGCGCCGTCCACCGTCACCAGGGCGGCCTCGTCCACCTTCCGCTCCGGCGCGCGGCATGGGGCACCCTCCACGCTCACCCGGCCCGCCCGGATCAGCTCCCGGGCCTCCTTCCGGCTCCACTTCCCCGTGGCCGTCAGCCGTTTGTCCAGCCGCTCCATCTTCGCTCACCTCGCCTCGATCTATCATATTGAACGGAAAAGACACATATTCTTTCTTGTCACCATCATCACGGAAGGTTGTGGTACCATGATCATCATCACGGCGCGCATACCAAAGAAACGGCTGCTGACCGGGGCGGCCGCCGCTCTGTGCTGCTGCGGGCTGGCGGTCATCGCCCTGGCGTTCACCCTGGGGGGGCGGGCGGTGGCCGTCTCAGCGGAGGTGAAGAATATCAAGAATAATGACGACCGGCTTGCCTACCTGAACGGCCTGGGCTGGCAGGTATCCCCCCAGCCCATCGCCACAGAGGAACTGCTCATCCCCGAGGAGTTTGACGACAGCTACGCGGGCTACCTCAAGCTCCAGTCCGACCAGGGCTTCGACCTGACCCAGTACAAGGGCAAGCGGATCAAGCGGTATACCTACCAGATCACCAACTATCCCACCCAGGACGAGCCGGTGCAGATCGCCCTGCTCATCTACAAAAACCGGGTGATCGGGGGACAGATCCAGTCCTCCTCCGGCAGCTTCCTCCACGGGCTGACTCTGCCGGAAGCGGCGGAAGAGGAAACCTCCGCTCCATCCCCTACGCCGTCTGCGGCGGCAAGCGGGCTGATGATTTGACAAAACAAGGGAGGCGCGCCGGGGGCGTGTCTCCCTTGTTGTTTCTTATCGCTCAGACCTTCCGGCCTTTGAAGAATACGTCCTTCACGTTCAAATCCGAATCCAGCACCACCACGTTGGCCCGCTTGCCCGGCTCCAGGCTGCCCACCCGGTCGAAGATGCCGATGGCCTGGGCGGGGTTCACCGCCGCGGCCCGCACCGCGTCCGCCAGGGAGATGCCGAAGGAGACGGCCCGCTTCATGCACGCCATCAGGTCGGTGGCCGACCCGGCGATGGTGCCGTCGGCCAGGGTGGCCAGAGGGCCCTTGACGATGACGTTCTGGCCGCCCAGGTCATACTCGCCGTCGGACATCCCGGCGGCCCGCATGGTGTCGGAAATCAGCACCACCCGGTCCGCGCCGAACATCTTGAAGGTGGCCCGCACCACGGCGGGATGGACATGGATGCCGTCGGAGATCAGCTCTACCCGGCTCCAGGGGCTGTCCAGCGCCGCGCCCACCACGCCGGGAGCGCGGTGAGTGAAGCCGGGCATGGCGTTGTACAGGTGGGTGACCTGGCGCGCCCCGCACCGGAACGCCTCCATCGCCGTGTCGTAGTCAGCGGTGGTGTGGGCCACGGAGACGGCCACATCCTCGGAGACTTCCTTGATGAACTCCATGGCCCCCGGCTCCTCCGGGGCCACGGACACCAGCTTGACCAGCCCCTCCGCCGCGTCCATCAGGCGGCGCAGCATGGCCGCGTCGGGGGCATGGAGCCAGTCGCCGTTCTGGGCGCCCTTTTTCGCCAGGGACAGGAACGGGCCCTCCAGATTGAGGCCAACCAGCTCCGCGCCGGGGCGGTTCTCCCGGCGGTGGGCGGCGGCGTTCCTGCACACCTTCAGCAGCTGCTCTTCCAGCAGGGTCATCCCCGCCGGACAGATCTGGGTCACGCCCCGGGACAGCTCGTACTCCGCCATGGTCCGCAGGCCCTCGGGATCGCCGTCGGACACGTCCGCCCCCCGGCAGCCATGGAAATGGACGTCGGTCAGGCCGGGGATGACATAGCAGCCGTCGGCGTCGTAGGTCTGGCCGTCCCTGCTGTCCTGGGTGAGCAGGGCGTCGTCAAAGCACACATCCCGCTCCACGAAGCCCTTTTGCAGATCGAAAACTTTACCGCCGGTGATCCTCATGCGTTGGCCTCCTTCAGCTTAGACAGCGCCGCCTCGTCAGCCACCAGGGTGACGTCGGGATGGAGCTGGAGGATGGAGGCGGGCATATCCGGCGTGATGGGGCCGGCGAAAGCCCGCCGCACCGCGTCGGCCTTGTCCGCGCCGCTGGCCACGATCAGGATCTTCCGGGCCTTCATAATGGTGCCGATGCCCATGGTCAGCGCCTGCTTGGGCACGTCGTCGGCGCTGGCGAAGAACCGGGCGTTGGCGTCGATGGTGCTCTCGGTGAGATCCACCAGATGGGTGGCCACCGGGAAGTGGTCGCAGGGCTCGTTGAAGCCGATGTGGCCGTTGCGGCCCAGGCCCAGCAGCTGCAGGTCGGCGTAGCCCAGATCGGCCACCACCTGCTCGTACCGGGCGCACTCGGCGGCGGCGTCCGCGGCCTGGCCGCTGGGCACGTTGGTGTTCTCTGCCACGATATCCACATGGTCGAACAGGTTGGTCTGCATGAAATAACGGTAGCTCTGGTCATGGGTGGGCGCAAGGCCCACGTACTCGTCCAGGTTGACGGAACGCACCTCGGCAAAGCTCAGGTCGCCCTGCTTATACCACTCGATCAGCTCCTTGTAAGCGCCCACGGGGGTGGAGCCGGTGGCCAGGCCCAGCACGCAGTCCGGCTTGGACAGCACCTGGGCGGCGATGATATTGGCCGCCCGGCGGCTCATGGCGTTGTAATCCTTTTCACAATAAATACGCATGACAAACACCTCTGAATAAAAATTTGAACTGGCGGCATATCCTACGACAGGGACGAGGAACCTTTCATAAGCTGCGCCCCATTTGAAGGCAGTCCATTGGATAGATTGTACAATTCCCGCTCTCGTTTGTCAATATGAACGGAAAATGATTTTTGGCAGTTTTTTTAAATCGAAAAAATTTTTCCGCCGCATCACAGATGCTTGTCCACCAGAGCGTCGGCCACCTGCTTGCGCCGCTCCCGGCAGTCCTCCATGTTCCGGCGGCACACCTCGTTGAACAGCACGTCGGTGAGGAAGAGCTGGCCCATGCGGGCGGCCACGGAGCCCATCTGGAGGGGGCCCTCCTTCGCGCCGCACTCCAGCACGATATCCGCCAGCGCCGCCCCGGGGGACTTGGGGAAGCGGGTGATGAGGATGATGCCCACGCCCCGCTCCCGGGCCATTTTCAGCAGATCCACCATGTCCCGGGTAGAGCCGGAGTAGGAGAAATACAAAATGGCGTCCCGGTGGGTGAGCAGGGCGGTCCGGATGGCCTGGTTGTGGGAATCGTCCACAGAGTAGAAATTGGGCAGGGCGGTGGAAAACAGGTGGGCCGCCTCCCGGGCCAGGACGGCGGAGCCGCCCAGGCCCATGCACAGCACCCGATCCGCCGCCAGCAGCATATTCGCCGAGGCGGTAATGGCGGCGGGGTCGATCATGGCCAGGGTTTGCGTGATGGCGTCCACGTCCACCGCGCACAGCTTCCGGCACATTTCGTCCACATTGTCCTCGGCGACGATCTCGCCGTACAGCGGGTTCATGGGGGTCTGCCCCGCGCCGGCCCCCGCCACCGCCAATTTAAAGGCGCTGTAGCCCTTATACCCCAGTCTGCGGCAGAAGCGGGACACGGTGGCCTCCGCCACCTCCGCTACCTCCGCCATCTCGGAGATGGACATGAACTGGCACTCCTGCCGCTGGAGGAGAATGTAGTCCGCGATCTTCTTCTCCGCGCCGGTCAATTGATAGTATTCCCGATTGATCCTTGTAAAAACATCTCCGCTTGTCGCCATGGCGCCTCCTCTCCCCCCGTTCCCGGAACGGGGCGGCACGTATTTCTGTATCCGCGCTATACTTTTGCATGATTATCATACCTTGTCCCCTTGGATTCCGTCAAGAGCCAAAGGGAGGATTTATTTCAATTTCACCCAAAATCTCTGATTGGGCTCTCATTTCTGCCACAATTTTACACGATTTTCCTTGGATAATTCTGGAATACCCCGGTGAAAGCCCCGGCCGCTCATCCCCCGATGACCTGGCGGATCTCCGCCTCCACCTGCTTCACCTCGAACTCCAGCTCGGCGGCGGGCATGCGCACCGCGCCATGGCCCAGGATGATCATCTGCTCCAGCCCGTCGGAGGTAGCCACCCGCACCCGGTGCTCCCGGCGCTCCCGGGCCAGGGCGTAGGTGGTCTTTTCAATATACATATCCGCCGTCTCCGCCTCCTTGGTGTAGACCACATAGACCTCCCCCGCCCGCTCAATGGAGCCGGGGTTTCCCTTCACCTTGTAGGCGTCGAACACCACGATGACCTTGCATTTTTTCCAGCCCTGGTAGTTGCGCAGGCGGTCGATGAGCCGCTGGCGCGCCCCGTCCAGATCCTCCCGGGCGATGGCCCGCAGCCCGTCCCAGGCGTGGATGATGTTGTAGCCGTCCACCAGCAGGTAATCGTCCCCGTCCCGGGTCTTCAAACCTTTCCAGGGCTTGGGTTTGGGGGCTGAGGCTGCCTTGGGCGTGGGCCGGAAGGCGTGGGGCTTCAGCGGGCCGTAGGCCCGCTCGAAGATGGCCTCCAGCTCTTTGTCCAGCGCCGCCCGGGATTCGTAGCTCATGGCCTGTTGGCGCACCGGGGCGGCTTCCTCCACAACCGGGCGCTCCGCCGGAGGCCGCCAGCCGCTGTCCAGGTGCATATGGGAGCGCACCTCGTCCCAGGGGACATTGAACCCCGCCCCGTGGGCGCAGAACACCGACCCGGCGGGGTTGGCAATGTCCCGCTCAGAGTCGTAGCCGTATTCAGCAATGACCGCGTCCGCGTTGTGGCAGGGGCGGTAGCCCTCCACCGCGCAGGAAAACCGCCCCCGGCCCCCGGTATAGGCCGCCACGTCCGTCCAGTAGCCTCCCACCTCGGACACGGGGACGCTGCCGGTGAGGACGGACATATCCCCAGCTGTCTCGGGAGACTGGAGATCCGCACCCATGCGCTGGAGGTCAGTCATGGCACGGCCCACGCTGCCGGTAGGCACCTCCAGCCGGAAGGAATACCAGGGCTCCAGCAGCACACTTTTGGCGCACATCAGCCCCTGGCGCACCGCCCGGTAGGTGGCCTGACGGAAATCGCCGCCCTCGGTGTGCTTGAGGTGGGCACGGCCCGTCAGCAGGGTGATCTTCATGTCGGTGATGGGCGAGCCAGTGAGTACGCCGACATGAACCTTTTCCATGAGATGGGTCAGCACCAGCCGCTGCCAGTTTCGATCCAGCACATTTTCCGAGCAGGCGGTGTCCAGCACCAGCCCCGCCCCCCGCTCCAGGGGCTCCAGCAAAAGGTGTACCTCGGCGTAGTGCCGCAACGGCTCAAAGTGGCCCACCCCCTCCGCCGGGGCGGCGATGGTCTCCAGATACACAATACGCCCGGGGCCAAAGGACACTTCCGCCCCGAACCGCCGCTCCATCAAACGGGACAGCACCTCCAGCTGCACCTCACCCATCAGGTGTAATTGGATCTCGCCCAGGGTCTCGTTCCACTCCACCCGGAGCTGGGGATCCTCCTCCTCCAACACGCGGAGCTGGGACAGCAGAGTATGGACGTCACCCCCCGCCGGGGGCAGCACCTGGTATGCCAGCACCGGCTCCAGCTGAGGGCCCTCCCAGTCCTCTTCCCCGCCCAGGCCCTGGCCCGCACAGGTCTGGCTCAGGCCGGTGACGGCACACACCGTCCCCGCCGGGGCCTCCTCCGCCGGGGTGAACTTCGCGCCCGAGTACAGCCGGAGCTGGGTGGCCTTCTCCTCCCAGTCCGGGCCCTTGACGGTGTCCCGCACCTTCAAAATGCCGCCGGTGACCTTCAGCCAGGTCAGCCGCTCCCCCTTGTCATCCCGGGAAATTTTGAACACCCGGGCGGCAAAACGGTCGGGCCAGTCCGGCTCCAGAGTGAAGCGATCCAGCCCGTCCAGCAGCTCCTCCACCCCCTCCACCTTCAGCGCCGAGCCGAAAAAGCAGGGGAACAGCTTCCGCTCCACGATGAGGGCGGACAGGTCGGCATCGTCCAGCTCCCCCGTCTCCAGATAGCGCTCCATCAGTCCCTCGTCGCACAGGGCGGCGTGCTCCAGCACGTCCTCCCAGGAGCCGGAGAAATCGGCGCAGCCGTCGCACAGCCGCGCCCGCAGCTGGGCCAACAGCTTGTCCCGGTGGGTGTCCGGCTGATCCATTTTGTTGATGAACAGGAAGGCGGGCACCCGGTGGCGCTCCAGCAGCTTCCACAGCGTCTCGGTGTGGCCCTGCACCCCGTCCGCGCCGCTGACGAGCAGCACGGCGTAGTCCAGCACCTGAAGGGTGCGCTCCATTTCAGCGGAGAAGTCCACATGGCCGGGGGTGTCCAGCAGGGTGAACGCACAGTCCCGCCAGTCCAGCCGCGCCTGCTTGGAGAAGATGGTGATGCCCCGCTCCCGCTCCTGCTGGTCGGTGTCCAG
>CAZCFU010000080.1:0-6593 GCA_964498005.1 uncultured Oscillospiraceae bacterium
ACACATGGTCAAACTGCTCGTTCAAGATGGAGAAGATGGACTCGTGCAGGCCGAAGCCGGTGACGATCAGGGCGGTGCAGCCGCCGATGCCGATCACCGTCATCCAGAACCGCCGCTGATAGCGGAACAGGTTGCGCATGGTCACCTTCCAGGTGAAGGTCAGCCGCTTCCAGATGGGGTGGATCCGCTCCAGGAACACCCGCTTGCCCGCCTTGGGGGCCCGGGGGCGCATCAGGTTGGCGGGGGTGTCGATGAGGGTGGACAGGCAGGCCCACAGCGCCGCCCCGGTGGTACACGCCACCGCCGCCAGCACTGCCCAGATGTACAGCCCCACCTGGGGCTTAAACTCCAGGGCGGGGATGGCGTACATGATGTTGAAGGCGTTGGCGATGACCAGCGGGATCAAGGTGCAGCCCAGCCCCAGCCCCAGGATACCGCCCACCAGGCTGGCGGAAAAGGCGTAGCCGATGTACTTTTTGGCGATGGCCAGCCGAGAGAAGCCCAGGGCCTTCAGCGATCCGATCTGGGTGCGCTGCTCCTCCACCATGCGGGTCATGGTGGTCAGGCAGGCCAGCGCCGCCACCAGGAAGAAGATCACCGGGAACACGTTGGCCAGGTTGCCCACCCGGTCGGAGTCCTGGGAGTAGCCCACGATGCCCGCGTTGGTGAACCGGCTGAGGACGTACCACTCGCAGTCCTCCACGTCATCCAGCTCGTCCTGGGCGTCGTCCAGCTTCTTCTGGGCATCGGCGATCTCCTCGTCCGCCTCCGCCTTGCCGTCCTCGTACTCCCGGAGGCCGTCCGCGTACTCCCGCTCGCCGTCGTTCAGCTCGGCCAAGGCGTCGTCCAGCTCCTGCCGCCCGTCCGCGCGGGCCCGACGCAGATCCGCCACGCCCTTGTTGTATTCGGCCCAGCCGTCCCGCAGGTCGATCTCACCCTGCTCCAGCTCGGCCCTGGCGTCCTCCAGCTCGACCCAGGCGTCGTCCAGTTCGATTTTTGCGTCGTCCAGCTCTTTCTTCGCGTCCGCCAGCTCTGGTTCAGCGTCATCCAGCTCCGCTTTGGCGTCCGCCAACTCTTTCTCGCCCTCCTCCAGCTCAGCCTTGGCCTCGTCCAGCTCCTTCTTGGCCTCGTCCAGCTCCCGCTTGGCGGCGTTCAGCTGGCTCCTGGCCCCGCTGAGCTGGGATGCCCCGGCATCCAATTGGGCCCTGGCCGCGTCAAGCTGAGCTTTGGCCGCGTCAAGCTGCGCCTGGCCGGCCGCCATCTCCTTCTGGAGTTGTTCTACAGCGGCGGCATAAGCGGCCGGGTCGCTTCCTTTCAATGGCTCCAACGCCGCCAGCGCCGCCTCAAACCGGGCCTTGCCCTCGGCCTCCTGCTGTTCCAGCTGGGCTTTGCCCGCGTTATACGCGGCCAGCCCTCTGCTATACTCGGCCCGGCCGTCCTGATAGCTGGCCAAACCGCTGTCATACTGCTCCAGCCCGTCCTCGTATTTCTTCAGGCCGTCCTCATATTTGGCCTTGCCATCCTCGTACTCCTTTAAAGCATCCTCATACTTGGCCTTGCCGTCCTCATACTCGGCCAGCCCGTCCTGGTACTCGGCCCAGCCGTCCTCGTACTTTTTGAGCGCGTCCTGGTATTCCGCCAGCCCGTCCTCATACTCCCGCCTGCCATCGGCCAGGTCGATTTCCCCCTGGCGCAGGTCGGCCAGGGCGTCGGCCAGCTCCCGCTCGGCGTCGGCGATCTCCCGGGCATAGGTCTCCTCGCCGTCGTAATAGTCCGCCCAGCCGTCATCCAGCTCCTGCCGCCCGTCCTGGAGCTCCTGCCATGCGTCGGCCAGTTCCTTGTCCGCGTCCGCCTTGGCGTCCTCAAACTCTCGCCGGGCGTCGTCCAACTCGGCCTGCGCGTCCCCGATGAGGGTGTCATGCCGGATCTGGGCCCGCTCGTCCGCCAAACCGTCCAGGCTGTCCACCAGGGCGTCTATTTTGTCCTCGTACTCGTCGCCGTAGCTGTCCAGCGCCGCCAGCCCCTGGCCGGTAAAGTAGGCGCAGGTATAGTAATCAAAGGTAAAGTTCTCCCCCGGCACGTAGACAAAGGCGTCCACCGAGCCGCTGCCCAGGGAGGAACTGCCCCGATCCAGGCCCACGTACAGCGGGGAGTTCACCTCGCCCACGATGGTATAGGCGGTATTCTCCAGGTCGCCCTCGTGATCCTCGGTGAGGGTGATCTCCAATTTGTCTCCCACCTGGAGGCCCAGCTTTACCAGCAGCAGATGTTCGGTGACGCACTCGTCCGGGGCTTCCGGCAGACGGCCCTCCGCCACCTCCAGCAGGTTGATCCGCTCCGGCATGGAGCGCACATTGACAATGCGGTCAATGGCGGTGGCGTCCAGATCCCGGCAGCCCTCCACCCATTCGATGCCGTCCGCTCCGGCCAGGGCCTCCAGATCCTCCTCCGTCAGCCCCAGGGTGGACAGCACGTAGCCGTCCATCAGGCTGGTGCGGTCGTAGTAATTGTCGGCGGTGTACTGCATATCCGGCGCGGCGGAGCGCAGGCCGGACAGGAAGGCCACCGCCAGCGCCGCCAGCACCAGAATGGACACATACCGGTTCAGGGTGTTTTTGATCTCCCGGAACGCGTCGGTGGTCAGGCGGTTTTTCCGCGTTTTTGTCACCATTCGATGTCCTCCACCGGGGTGGGCCGCTCATTGCGCTCCACAGCGGCCACCCGGCCGCTCTTGATGTGGATGACCTTGTCGGCCATGGGGGTGAGGGCGGTGTTGTGTGTGATGACGATGACCGTCATGCCCTCCTGGCGGCAGGTGTCCTGGAGCAGCTTCAAAATGGCTTTGCCGGTGACATAGTCCAGCGCGCCGGTGGGCTCGTCGCACAGCAGCAGCTTGGGGTTCTTGGCCAGGGCCCGGGCGATGGCCACCCGCTGCTGCTCGCCGCCGGACAGCTGGGCGGGGAAATTGTCCAGCCGGTCCCCCAGCCCCACGTGCTCCAGCACCTCCCGGGCGTCCAGGGGATCCCGGCAGATCTGGGCGGCCAGCTCCACGTTTTCCAGGGCGGTCAGGTTCTGCACCAGGTTATAAAACTGAAACACAAAGCCGATGTCGTGCCGCCGGTAGGCGGTGAGCTGCTTGGCATTGTAGTCGCTGACCCGGGCGCCGTCTACGGTGATGACGCCGCCGGAGCAGGCGTCCATGCCCCCCAGCATATTCAGCACTGTGGTCTTGCCCGCGCCGGAGGGACCCACGATGATGGTAAACTCGCCCTTTTCCACGGCGAAGTCCACGCCGTCCACCGCTTTGATGGTGACTTCGCCCATTTTATACTCTTTTTTTACGTTTTCAAAGGATATGTAGCTCATTCGCTTCTCTCCATTCCGGGACGATAAGCTCGGCATAGGCTTGGCCCCCTGCCCGCCGCCTGCTTCCAAGCGCATTATGGCCGCCTTTTATTTGCGTGGCGTTTCCGATCTGTTTCTGAATAATTAATATTATACTTTTCCCGCCTGGAGCGCAACCACTCCCGGGGAAAATTCAAGGTTTATTCAAAGATTTCTTTGTCAGTTCCGGTGGTTTGTGGAAAAGGCGGCTGTTTTTCCCGCGGTTGCGGTTGACTAACCACCCCCTCCGCAGCTAAAATGAACCCACCGATAAGGGAGTAGTTGGCGGCTTGCCGCAGCTTGGTCAACATACTGGCGGCACTGCCGTCTGGCCAAGCCCCCAAATGGGGCCCCCGAAAAGCCGTCTTTTGGCTTTGTGGGGAGAGGAGGAGCAAGGAAATGGAGCGCGGGATACCCGCCAGGGTGTCCCAAGCGGAATGGACTTTGCTCCGACAACGAGACTTATCCGCAATTGTATGCGGGTAGTCTCTTTTTTTGTTGTCCCGCATACCCTCAAAACAAGAAGGGATGATGTATCATGGGATTTGCTGAGTTATTCATTTTGGCCGTGGGCCTGTCTATGGACGCCTTCGCCGTGGCTGTCTGCAAGGGGCTGTCCATTCAGGCGCTGATGCCCCGGCACGCGATCATCGTCGGGCTGTGGTTCGGGGCGTTCCAGGCGCTGATGCCCGCCATCGGCTGGCTGCTGGGTTCCTCCTTTGCGGAGCTGATCGAGTCCGTGGATCACTGGATTGCCTTTGTCCTGCTGGCCCTCATCGGCGGAAACATGATCCGGGAGGCGGTTGGCAAGGACGAGGAGGAGTGCGACCCCTCCCTGGCCCCCCTGACCATGCTGCTGCTGGCGGTGGCCACCTCCATCGACGCGCTGGCGGTGGGGGTCACCTTCGCCTTCCTGCGGGTGGAGATCCTCCCCGCCGTCACCCTCATCGGGGTGTGTACCTTCCTGATCTCCGCCGCGGGGGTGAAGGTGGGCAACGTGTTCGGCGCGCGGTACAAGTCTAAGGCGGAGCTGGCCGGCGGGGTGGTGCTGGTGCTCATCGGCCTGAAGATCCTTCTGGAGCACTTGGAGCTGCTCCCGTTCTGAGCTGATCCGCGTATTGAAAAGGGCGGCTGTCCACGTTTGGACGGCCGCCCTTTATTCCTTGCTTTTCATATATTGATAAAACTGCGTATGCAAACGTCTCATTTCATCAGGGGCATTTATAGAGTGCTGATACATAAATACATTTCCAAAATTGCTTCTAAAAACTATAGTAAGCCCAATTTTAAGTATAAAGATGGGGGAGCAGCGGAAAATATTCATTTTCTTTGGCGAAAGAGCTATTCCTGAATCATGGAGTGATTTAAAATTTCGTTTCATCCGCTTCGCAGTTTTCGTCATTACCTCACATTCCCGCCATACCTCTTTTGGCTTTTGCGCTTCATAATAAGCATCCGCAATCGGAACAACCATTGCAAGGTGGCACAACTGCCATTGGTGCATATCTTTCACAATCTGGTATGGTATTCCCGCTTCTTTCAGCAACTCCGCTAACCTTAACAAACGTTTTGTTTGGCCGCCATCAATTTCAGAAAATGTGGTGGGTTGAATCATGCGTGGTGTAAGAGCAGCTTTTAGTATGCCGTTATCAAAACTGCCACCCGCGCCCGGAAATGCAGGGATGATGCGTCCCTTCCCGCAAAGCTTTTCCCAGTTGCTATATGGTTCAAGTGTATTTACCATGGTAACGATATTAGGGCTGGCATTCAAACTTAGTTCCTTTAACGCTGTATGTACTTGATTCTCTTTTACCGTCAAAAAAATAAAATCATATTTATCATCTTCTTTTAGGAGGTCGATAATCTTTACTTCCGCTTTATATGTTTTGCCCTTTATTTCATATAGTAAACCGTTCTCTCTGAATGCCTCAAGCCTCTTCCCTCTCGCATATAAAGTAGTGTCATATCCTGCTTGACCGAATAAAGCCGCGTACAAGCAGCCGATTACACCAGCACCGTAAATCAATAATCTCATACTATAACCACCCCATCCGGTTCTGATTTGCCGCTTTTTATGATACCATATCATCATGCCTGCAGCAAGGGCGTTGGTGAAATCGCCGGAGTTTTAATCAGCGACACTTTTCTTGAAAAGGAACCGCCCTTTTTACCTGTTGAAACAAGCGCGCAAATATGATATAGTAGATTGTTATCTTGGAAACAATGCCTTATGACAAGGGGCTTTCAGGGAGGTGCGCGCCATGAAATATCAGCAGTGGAATCTGCGCCGCCCCGGTGCGCCCTCTGTCCGGCACCCGCTGGAGGCGGCGGGGCTGTCCCCCCTGTGTGCGGCGGTGCTGTCCGCCCGTGGAATAAGCGGGCAGGCGGAGGCCGCCCGATTCCTCGCCAGCGGCCCGGAGCTTTTCCACGACCCCTTCCTCCTCAAGGACATGGATCGGGCCGTGGCCCGTGTCCGCCGCGCCATCGACCGTCAGGAGCTGATGTGCGTCTACGGCGACTATGACGTGGACGGCATCACCGCCACCTGCCTGCTCACCGAGGCGCTCACTTTACTGGGCGGGACGGCGGTCAGCTATATCCCCGACCGCGCCGAGGAGGGCTATGGCCTCAATCCAGGCGCTGTCAAGCGTCTGGCGGAGCAGGGCGTGACGCTCATCGTTACCGTGGACTGCGGCATCACCGCCGTGGGCGAGGTGGAGTTCGCCCGCTCGCTGGGGGTGGACGTGGTGGTCACCGACCACCACCACTGCAAGGATGTGCTCCCCGCCGCCCAGGCGGTGGTGGATCCCCGCCGCCCCGACTGCGCCTATCCCTTCCCGGAGCTGGCCGGGGTGGGGGTGGCGCTGAAGCTGGCCCAGGCCCTGGTCCCCCCCGAAGAGCGGGAAAGGATGTTCCGCCGCTTTGGCGAACTGGCCGCCATCGGCACCGTGGCCGACGTGATGCGCCTCACCGACGAAAACCGCTCCCTGGTCCGCATGGGGCTGGAGCTGCTGGCCCACACAAAGCGCCCCGGCCTGCGCGCCCTGCTGCGGGAGGCGGGCCTGGAACCGGGCGCCGCCCCCACCGCCGTCAACATCGGCTACGGCCTGGCCCCCCGGATCAATGCCGCCGGGCGGATGGAGCAGGCCATGGTGGCCCTGGAGCTGCTGCTCACCCGGGACGAGGAGCGGGGAGAGGCCCTGGCCCAC
>CAZCFU010000081.1:0-6368 GCA_964498005.1 uncultured Oscillospiraceae bacterium
TCACCGCCGGGGTGAGCTTGCCGTTTTCGTCCACGCCCGCGGCCTTGGGCTCCACGTACACCAGCTTGTGGAGCGCCTCGCCGCTGAGCTCCGCGCTGGGCACCACCTCGGGCTCCACCGTCAGCTCGGTCTCGCCCTGGGCCAGGGCTTCCTCCACCGCCTCCAGCAGGGCGTCGGCGTCCAGCTTCTGCCCGTCGGTTCCGGGGGTGACGGTCACGTCCTCTTCCCCCAGCTCATAGGTGAAGTCCACCGGCTCCACATACAGCTCGTCGGCGATGGACTGGATCACCCGTTTGGCCTCGGCCTCCCCCTCGGGGGTAAAGGCGGCGGCGGACAGGGACAGGTTGGTGGGCTCCTTTGCCGCGCCCAGCCACAGTGCGCCCAGCTTCCAGAAGGGCTGGTCCTCCTTGGCGCTGAAGCCCACGTCCACCGCAGCCTCGGGGGCGCAGGCCATCAGCTCACCGGTGAGCTCCGCCCGCTTGCCCTCGCCATAGAGGAGGGTGAGCGTGCGGTTGTCCAGGCGCTGGTCCATTTCCTTGGTGACCACGGCCAAAGCGTCCTCCCGGGTGAGCTTGCCCAGGTCGGCCACCGTATCTCCCCGGTCGTCCACGGCCACCGCGCCGGGCAGCAGCTGGTCGTTGTCCCGCACCCAGGCGCACAGGCCGAAATAGCCGCTCACGGCGGCAGTGATCAGGGCCGCCGCCGCAAGGCCAACGATGAGCCCGACCGGAATCTTCTTTTTTGGAGTAGATTGTTCCATAATGCAGAAAACCTCCTACAAACACAATCATAGACAGTATACCACGATAGGCCGGATCAAGCAAGGAAAAGTGTGCGGGAAAGGGTTACAATTCGGTATCAGGGGGTAAAAAATCCTGTCCGTCCGCCGGACTTCCGGCGGACGGACAGGATATATTTTACAAATGGGTCAGGTCTTGTGGCTCTCCACAATGGCGCCGCCGCGGAAGGCGGCCACCAGGTCGATCAGCTCGTCGATCTGGCCCTGGAGCTTCTGGCCGATGTCGGTCTGGCGGATCATGGCCCGGCTCTCCAGCCGCTCAAAGACCTGGGAGGTGGAGGCGATGTCGTAATTCTTGCGGATGGCGGCGGCCTTGCCCACGAAGGGCTCGTGGGCCACCAGCCGGAAGTAGTCGGAGCTGTAGATCAGGGTGTATCCAGCGATGCCGGTGGTTTTCTGATACGCCTTGCAGAAGCCGCCGTCGATGACCACCAGCTTCCCGCCGCCCTTCACCGGGCTCTCCCCCTTCTTGGACTTCACGGGGACGTGGCCGTTGACGATGTGGCAGTGGGGGCCTTCCAGGTCAAACTCCTTCAAAATGCCCTCGCACACCGCCGGGTCGTTGTACAGGTGGTAATAGGCGTTTTTGGTCTCCGTCCAGGTGGACTCGTCGGCGACGAAGCGGCGCTCGAAGGTGGTCATGCGGTCCCGGCCGAAGATGGGGCTGTTCCGCCCCGCCCACAGCCACCAGAGGAAGTCCATGCCCTGCTGGCGCTCCGGGGAGCCGACCTTGTTGTAGTAGGCCCGGCGGGCCACCCGGTCGGCGTAGTCCAGGAATTTCCGCCCCGACAGGCTGTCGCAGCCCATGATGGAGAAGTGCATGAGAGAGCCGTCTTCGTGCATGGGGATGCAGCCGTGGAACAGCAGATTGCCGTTGTAGACGCGGTACAGGCTGCCCTTGGAGTAGAGGAATCGGACGTGGCGCTGGAGCTTCTCGCTGTGGCGGAAGGACCGGGTCAGGGTGTTGATGAGCGTGTCCTCCTCCGGCGTGAGAGCGTAGGGGTCCGCAGGGTCTACGGTGGGGAAGTCGGTGTCCAGCATGGGGTATGTTTTGCCGTCGATGGTGATGGTCTTGTCCTCATAGTTGATCTTGTCCAGCAGCAGCCGGTCGTCCATGCCGAAGCTGGGGTTGCGCCGGATCTTCTGGCCCTCCAGCTTGAACAGGATCATGGAGATGGCCTTGTGCATCCGGGCGCACAGCAGCCTGTCCCGGTCGGTGATCTTATCCTCGTCCTCCTTGGCGACCTTTATCTCAAAGCGGCTGATGTCGCAGTGGCGGTAGAATTCGTCGGCAAAGACGGACAGGGGGCGCAGGGAGATGCCGTAGCCCGTCTCGATGGTCTCCAGATTGTTGTAGCGCAGGGAGTTGACCAGCACGGTGGCGACAAGCGTCCGGGAGCCGGAGGCCGCGCCCATCCAGAGGATATCGTGGTTGCCCCACTGGATGTCCACGCTGTGGTACCGCATCAGGCTGTCCATGATGACGTCCGCGCCGGGGCCCCGGTCAAAGATGTCCCCCACCAGGTGGAGGTGATCCACCGCCAGCCGCTTGATGAGCGCGCACAGCTGGATGAGGAAGTTGGAGGCCCGGTCCAGGTCGATGATGGTGTTGATGATGTTCTCGTAGTAGTCCCGCTTGTCCGCCTCGTTCTTCTCGTAGTGGGTGTGGATCAGCTCGTCGATGATATAGGCGTACTCGGGGGGCATGGCCTTGCGCACCTTGGAGCGGGTGTACTTGGCGCTGACCAGGCAGCACAGGTCGATGAGCCGGTGGAAGGTGATGCGGTACCACTCCCGCATATCCTCCGTCTCCCGCTCGATCTCCTCCAGCTTCTCCTCGGGGTAGTAGATGAGAGTGGCCAGCTGATCCCGGTCGGAGCGGGGGACGGTGGTGCCCAGCAGCTCGTCGATCTTCACCCGCACCACGCCGGAGGCGGAGTTGAGGATGTGCTGGAACGCCTCGAATTCCCCGTGGACGTCGGAGATGAAGTGCTCGGTCCCCTTAGGGAGGTTCTGGATGGCCCGCAGATTGATGATCTCCGTGCTGGCGGACTGGACGGTGGGGTACCGGCGGGCCAGCAGTTTTAAATATTCCAGCCGTTCGGGGGAAAAGGTGACAGTGGGTTTCATGGCGCGTCCTCCTTATCAGATTTCTCTGCGGCCCTCCAATGCCCGCATAAGCGTGGCGTCATCCGCGAATTCCAAATGGCTGCCCACCGGGATGCCGTAGGCCAGACGGGTGGTTTTTACCCCGAAGGGCTTGAGCAGACGGGACAGGTACATGGCGGTGGTCTCCCCCTCTGTGTCCGGGTTGGTGGCCATGATGACCTCCTGAATTTCGCCGGAGGCTGCCCGCTCCACCAGCTGCTGGATGCGCAGGTCGTCGGGGCCTACGTGGTTCATGGGGGAGATGACCCCGTGGAGGACGTGGTACACCCCGGTGTACTCCCGGGAGCGCTCCATGGCCACCACGTCCTTGGGGTCGGCCACCACGCACACCACGGAGTGATCCCGCTTGGAGGAGGCGCAGATGGCGCATTCGCCGTCCCCGTCGGTCAGGTTTTGGCACACCGGACAGCAGCCGATGGAGGATTTCGCGTCCAGCAGGGCGGCGGCAAAGTCCTTGGCCGTCTGCTCCGGCTGATCCAGGATATAGAAAGCCAGCCGCTGGGCGCTCTTGCGGCCCACGCCAGGCAGCTTAGCGAACTGCTCTACCAGGGTTTCCAGGGCGGCGGGGAAATAGTCCATGTCGATGTCTCCTAAAAATTCTTATTTGGCTTGGCGCAGGGTCTCAATCGCCTCTGCCGGGTCGGCAGCGCCATAGACCGCGCTGCCCGCCACCAGCACGTTGGCCCCGGCCTCAACGACCAGCTCCGCTGTGCCCGGGGCGATGCCGCCGTCCACCTCCAGCTCGCAGGCCGGATTGTACCGGTCGATGATAGCCCGGACCTCCCGGATGGTGTCCAGCTGGCTCTCCATGAACTTCTGCCCGCCGAAGCCCGGCTCCACCGTCATCACCAGTATCATGTCAAGCCGCTCGATGTAGGGCAGGACGGCTTTGGCGGACGTGATGGGCCGCAGAGCGACGGCCTTTTTCACTCCGTTGGCCTCCATGGCCCGCAGGGCGTCGGTGATGCGGGTGGGGTGGTCGGCCTCCAGGTGGACGGACAGCAGGTCGGCACCCGCCTTGCAGAAATCGTCGATGTACCGCGCGGGCTTGTCGATCATCAGGTGGACGTCCAGGAACATATCCGTGTGTCTGCGGATGGACCGCACCACCGGCACACCAATGGTGAGATTGGGGACAAACATCCCGTCCATCACATCCACGTGGAGCCAGTCCGCCGAGGACACCCGGCGGATATCCCGCTCCAAATTGCAAAAATCCGCCGAAAGGATGGAGGGCGCCACTTTGACCATGATTTTTACCCCTTCTTTTGTGGATTTGTTTGACGGTCAAGCCCATCCGGGGCCACCCGGACGGCACACCCGCCAACCGCCGGTCACATAGGATAAGACACGCGGAGGTCGCCGCCAGGGTCGGCTGGGCGGTTCCCCCACGCCCCCGCTCGCGCCCAGCCCGGACATCTGGACGGCGCGCCGCACCTGAATACCCCCCGCCGCCTTATGCGGCGGGGGGAGTGTGAACTACTCTCTCACCCCGCCCATCGGGCGGGGTGATGTCATTTTTGCGGGGGGGAGTGATCTAGCCCGTGATGGTGCCGCTGAGGGGAACCTCCTTGACCTGGTAGCCCGCCTGACGCAGGGCGTCCATGATCTCCGCCTTGTGGCTCAGGCCGAAGGCCTCCAGCGTGACCTTCAGCTCCACCCCCGCCTGGCGGTTGATGTTGACGAACTGGTTGTGATCCAGCTTGATGATATTGCCGCTGAGCTTGGCCACCAGGTCGGCGATGCGCAGCAGCTCGCCGGGCCGGTCGGGCAGCTGCACCGAGAAGGTAAAGATACGCCCCCGGTTGATGAGCCCGTGCTGGACAAGAGACGAGATGGTGATGACGTCCATATTGCCGCCGGACAGCACGGGAACCACGTTCTGCCCCTGGCAGTCCAGGTGCTTTAAGGCGGCGATGGTGAGCAGGCCGGCGTTTTCCACGATCATCTTGTGCTTTTCCATCACATCCAGGAAGACGTCCACCAGCTCGTCGTCGTCGATGGTGATGACGCCGTCCAGGTTCTTCTGGATATAGGGGAACACCTGGTCGCCGGGGGTCTTGACGGCCACGCCGTCGGCGATGGTGCTGATGGGGTCCACGGTGACCACATGGCCCGCCTCCAGGCTGGCCTTCATGGACGCCGCCCCGGAGGGCTCCACGCCGATGACCCGCACGGAGGGGTTGAGCAGCTTGGCCAGGGTGGCCACCCCCGCCGCCAGACCGCCGCCGCCGATGGGCACCAAAATCACGTCCACGTCGGGCAGGTCTTTGAAGATCTCGTAGGCGATGGTGCCCTGGCCGGTGGACACGGTCAGGTCATTGAAGGGGTGGACGTAGGTCAGCCCCTCCTCCTCGCTGAGCTGTGCCGCCAGCGCCGCCGCGTCGTCAAAGGTCTCGCCGTGGAGCACCACCTTCGCCCCGTAGTCCTTGGTGTTGTTCACCTTCACCAGGGGGGTGGTGGTGGGCATGACGATGGTGGCCTCCACCCCCGCCGCCTGGGCGGCGTAGGCCACGCCCTGGGCGTGGTTGCCCGCCGAGGCGGTGACGAGGCCCCGGGCCTTCTCCTCGTCGGTGAGGGTGGAACATTTGAAATAGGCCCCCCGGATTTTATATGCCCCCGTGACCTGCATATTCTCCGGCTTGATGTACACGTGGTTGCCGGTGGTCCTGGTGAAAAAGGGGCTGTACATCAGATCCGTGCGGTGGAGTACGCCGTCCAGCGTTTTCCGCGCCGCCCTGAAATCGTCTAACGTCATCATTTGGAAGGACTCCCTTGTCTTAATTGAAATAGCACTCTATTTTACATGAAGAAATTGTTAAAGTCAACCGCCCGCGCCCCCTTCTTCTTGACAGGGGGCTTGTCCGGGGAGTAAAATAGAAATCAGAACTGGGAAAGGGGGCAAAAGCTTTGTCCTATGTAAAAAAACGCAGCGTGCTGCCCGTCTATTTCGTCGGGGGGACCTGGCTTCTGTGGTCGCTGTTCGCCCCCCTGTACCGCCCCACCCACTATATCATGGCGGCGCTGGTCTCCTTCATCGCGTACAATGTGGGCAAGATGCTCTTCCCGGACAAGGGGTACGAGATCCAGCAGCCCGCCCAGGCCGCGCCCCAGGCTCCGCCCCAGCCCGCCCCGAAGCAGGAGGCAAAGCCCAAATCCACTGGGAATCCCGAGATCGACGCCCTGCTGGACGAGCGGGGAAAGGCCATCTCCGAGATGCGGCGGCTGAACGAGTCCATCAAGGATGTGAAGATCTCCGCCCAGATCACGCGTTTGGAGACGACCACGGGAAAAATCATCGACGCGGTGGTGGAAAAGCCGTCCAAGCTGCCCCAGATCCGCAAATTCATGAACTACTACCTGCCCACCACGCTGAAGCTGCTCAACGCCTATGACCGGA
>CAZCFU010000082.1:0-6297 GCA_964498005.1 uncultured Oscillospiraceae bacterium
AGGAGGGCGCCATCCAGATCTTCAAGACCCCCTACTCCGGCATGGAGGAGGTCATCGTGGGCGTGGTGGGCACGCTGCAATTCGACGTGCTGGAGTACCGCCTCAAAAACGAGTACGGCGTGGATCTGTACGCCGAGGGCCTGCCCTACGAGTACCTGCGCTGGATGCACCACGACGGCGACGAGCCCCTGCGGGCGGACGACCTCACCCTCCCCGGCGACGCTATGCTGGTGGAGGACTACCGGCAGAACCAGCTGCTGCTGTTCGCCTCCCAGTGGTCCATCAACTGGACGGCGGAGCGAAACAAAAATATTACCCTGTCCGAGTTCGGCGGGGCAAAGTTTTAAGAGAAGCGGCCCTCCCTGGTTGGGAGGGCCGTTTTTTCGCGTTTGCTTCCTTTTTTCTTGAAAAAAGCTTAGGCTAAATACAATCTCATAAAAATATATCCATCTTCCACATTGTCTGAAGAGCTGAACCCCAGCTTTTTCCAGAATTTCCGCGCGGTCATGTTTTCCAGCTCTACCGGCACCGAAACCCTGCTTGCGTGATATTCCTTTTGCAAATAGCTGACGCAGACCTTCGCGGCTTCTGTCCCCAGCCCTTTTCCCTGGAACGCGTCGTCAATCAAGAAATTGATGATTTGATAGTTCTCCTCTCCAGTATACATTGAGACGAATCCTATCATCTCATCGCCATCATAAATCGCAAACGGCCTGGTATCGTGATAAAAGACCCATGCCTCCGCCAGAGAATAGGCGACAGGATCCACAAAGCTCTCCTTTTCAACACTTGCCCTCAAGTTTAAGCACTGCTGATAATTATCTTCGCCAATGGTCCGCAATTGGATCAATGATATCATCCCCATAGCTCCCAGCATATCATGTTGATTTTATCACGGCCACCTTCAAGATTCAAGGCACACCGTCAACAAGGCGGATGCGCAACTCCTCCCGGTGCACCTCCCCCCGCTCCCACAGCAGGGCCAGCACCTGGCCGGCACAGTCCGCCGGGAGGTCTACTCCTTCCGCCCGCAGCTCCAGCCCGCCCAGCGAACCGCCCTCATACAGCTCCACGGTCCGTCCCCAGCGCCCCCCTCCCGGACCAAAGGCCGCCGTCACATCCGCCCCCGCCGCCGGGGGCGTCACAGGCAGGCCAAACCTCGCCTGCAGATACCGGGCGTAGTCCTCCCCTCCGGGCGCGTCGATGACCAGTCCCCGCACCAGAGGACACAGCCGCTCCGCCGCCCCCTCCAGCGACCGGCACAGCCGGGGGGCGGACAGGGCCACACAACCCCGCCTCGGGGACACTCCCTCCACCTCCAGCGCCCCCAGGGCCAGCACGTCCGCGCAGGCGCGGAGCATGGGTAGGGGATCCACCGGACGCAGCAGGGTCAGCCGGTCTGCCCAGGGGAAATCAGGCCCCAGGATCACCCGCCCCGCCCCTGCCCGAACCAGGGCGCGCTCCGCCTTTCGGAGCCGCCGCCTCAGCCGCCAGGGCGCCAACCCCTCCGGGGCGTACACCGTCCAGCGCAGCGCCGTCAGCGGCCCCAGCTCCACAGGCTCCCCCCGGCACCGCCCCTTCTCCCGGACGCACACCAGCTGACCCACCATGTCCATCACCTCGGCAACCCATATGCGCCCCCGCCGTCAAACATGACGGCAGTTTTTTACACTCTCGGGGATATTGTAAAAAACTTGAACACCGCCCCTGAAAGCGGCCGAGGAGCTTGTACATTTCCCCGGTTGTATTTCCCTGCTTGAAATGATATAATCAGGCAACTAAAAGACGAAACGGAGGTTTCTCCCATGTCGATAAAAATCACCGCCACCAGCACCTGCGACCTGCCCCCCGAACTGCTGGAGCGCTATCAGATCACCATGGTCCCCCTGTATGTCTCCTTTGGCGGAAACACCTACAAGGACGGCCTGGAGGCCGGCCCCGAGGACATCTTCCGCCATGTGGAGGGGGGCGGACAGCTGCCCTCCACCGCCGCAGTGAACATCGCCGACTACCAGGAGCTGTTTGAGGAGCTCTCGCCAAAGTACGACGCGGTGCTCCACATCACCATCGGCAGCGAGTTCTCCTCCTGCTATCAAAACGCCCTGGTGGCCGCGGAGGACTACAACAACGTGTACGTAGTGGACTCCCGCAATCTCACCGCCGGTCAGGGCCTGCTGGCCGTTGAGGCCGCCATCGCCGCCGAGCGCGGGGACAGCATCGAGGACATCCTGAAGCTGCTGGACGGCCTCGTCGACAAGGTGGACACCACCTTCGTGGTGGACAAGCTGGACTACCTGGCCAAGGGGGGCCGCTGCTCGTCGGTGGTGGCTCTGGGGGCCAACCTGCTGAAGCTGAAGCCCTGCATCAACCTGGTGGACGGCAAGATGTCCGTAGGCAAGAAGTACCGGGGGGCCTTTGACAAGGTGCTGCCCGACTACGTGCGTGACCAGCTGGACGGCAAGGACGTGCGGACAGACCGCATCGTCATCGTCCATACCCGCTGCGACCCCGCCATCCCCGTGGCCGTGGAGCAGATCGTCAAAGAGTACGGCTTCCAGGAGATCATCCACACGGTGGCCGGCTCCACCATCTCCTGCCACTGCGGGCCCAATACCCTGGGAATTTTGTTCATCAGGAAATAAAGCGGCCTCCTCCGCAGAGCCGCGTTTTCTCCAGAAATCAAAAACTCCGCCCCCGGCGCTTGCCGGGGGCGGAGCTCTTTTATTTGGTCAGCAGGTCAATGGCCGCCTGGAGCTGGACGTCGTCCTCCCCGCCCAGGGCCACGCCCTCTTCCAGGGACAGCTCCACGTCCGGGACGATGCCCTCACCGATCAGGGAATGGCCGCTGCCGGTGCAGTAGGTGGCGGTGGACAGCCCCACCCCGCCGCCATTTATCAGCGGGAAGGTCACCTGGGAGTAGCCCTTGCCGGAGGTCAGCTCCCCCACGATGGGCGCGCCCGCGCTCTCCCGGAGCTGGGCGGCCAGCAGCTCCGCCGCGGAATAGGTCCCGGCATTTACAATCGCCACCATGGGCAGGTCGATACAGTCAGCGTCAGACTTGTAGACCGACTGGACCCACCAGCGGGGCTTTTGGGTGAACACCGGCCCCTCGGGCAGCAGATAGTCCAGAATCTTCTCCAGCTCCGCCACGTAGCCGCCGGGGTCGCTGCGCACGTCCACGATGAGGCCCTTCGCCCCCTGTTCCACCAGGGTATCCACCGCCTGCCGGAAGCTGTCCGCCGAGCCGGAATAGAAGTTGCTCAGCCGCACATAGCCGATATCCCCCTCCAGCATTTTCCCGCTGGCGGAGGGGTTATGGAGGGTGGCGCGGGTGCAGGTCACGTCCCGGATCGTCCCGTCCTCCCCCAACAGGGTGAGGGTGACCTGGGTGCCCGCCTCCCCGGCGATCTTGTCCGCACCCTCCTCCCGGGCCTCCCCGGCGATGGACTGGCCGTCCACGGCGGTGATGACGTCCCCTGGGAGCACGCCCGCCTTGTCCGCAGGGCCGCCCTCGGTGACGGACTGCACCAGCAGCCCTTCCTCCCGGGTGTAGTCGACGGTGACGCCCACGCCCACGTAGCTGTTGGCTCGGCGCTCCGTGGTCGCCTGATAGTACTCCGCGTTCAGGTAATAAGACCAGCGGTCCCCCAACCCGTCCACAAAGGCGTTCAACCCCGCGTCCACCGCCTTGCCCAGGTCGGCCCCGGTGTCCACAAAGGCGAACCGGGCCAGCAGGTAGGTCTCCACCATGGCCAGGCCGGCACGGCCCAACAGCAGACACCACGCCCCGGTGGACAAGACCAGGGTGAGCACCACGGATATGAGGATCTTGGCCCAGCCGGGCAGCCGCCTCTTTTGTTTTTGTGCCATGGGCGCTCTGTATTCTTCCATCGTGGGGCCTCCTTCTGAAATGCAATGCCTGGGGAATGAACGCATAGGGGCGCGGGTTTTCCCCGCGTGATGAACAAAGGGGCGCGGGTTTTTCCCGCGCCCCTGGGTCTATCGCTTAAACGCCGCTCAGCCTCCGCTGATCCTCCCGCCGCCGGGAGAGGTGAAGGTCATGCCGGGATAGAGCTTCAGGACATCGTTGCGCACACCGTTCACCCGCAGCTCAAAGTGGAGGTGGTTGCCGGTGGACCGGCCCGTGGTGCCCACGTAACCGATGACCTGGCCCTTGCTCACCGTGTCCCCCTCGCTGACGATGGGCACCTGGCACTGGTGGGCGTATAGGGTGACATAGCCGCCGCCATGGTTGATGATGCAATAGTAACCATAGGACGAGGAGTTCTTATTCCGGTTCACCGTGGTCACGATCCCGTCCTGAGCGGCATAAATGGGGGTGCCGGAGGGAGCGGGGATGTCGGTGCCGGTATGGCTGTCCGCCCGACCGGTAATGGGATCCGCCCGGTTGCCGAACAGAGAGGAGATCTTATACCGCCCCGGCAGGGGCCAATACCAGTTGCCGCTGGTCATGTTCACGCTGGCGTTCCGCTGGGCCTCAAGGGCGGCGATCTGGGCGGCGTATTTCGCCTGGGCGTCTTTCAGCTCCTTATTGATCCGGGCCTCGCTCTCTGCCAGCTCCTTGGCCTCCTTGGCATACTCGCTCTCCGAGGCGGCGATCTGATTGAGCAGCGCCTGGGCATCGGCCCGCTTCTGCTCCAGCTCCAGCTTGCGCGCCTCCAGCTCCTGCTGCACCAGGGCCTGATCCGCCCGGTCGGACTCCAGAGCGTCCCGGGCCTGGGCCAGCGACGCCTGGGTGGCCTTCAGCCTGTTGATGATGCCATTGGAGTAGTCCATGATGTCGCCGATGAGCATGGCGTAGTCCAGCATATCCGCGAAGCTGTTGGCCTCAAAGAGGATGGACAGGTAATTCACGCCACCTGTCTCCTCCATCCAGCGCACCTGCTGATAGAACTCCTGGAACTGCGCCTCCTCCTCCTGCTCCAGGCCCTGGATCTCCAGCTCCTTCTCGGCGATCTGCCGGTCGTACTCCTCCAGGATGGCCTGGCTGACGTTGATCTCCTGCTCGCACAAAAGCACCTGCTCCTGGATCAGCGCCACCTGCTCCTTGGCCTTGGACAGGTCATTGCGGATGGATTTCAGCTTTTCCTCCGCCTCTTTCTTCTGTGCCTGGATGTCGCCCAGCTCGTTTTTGATGTTCTGAATGTCGCTCTGGGTGACGCTGGCCCGGGCGAACACACTCAGCACAGGGATCATCACCGACAGCAGCAGCGCCGCCGCCACAATGATGACGATGATCCGCTGGGTCTTTTTCTTCATCATAATACCCCTCCTACCGTCCGGGTCAGGTGTTGTCAAACCTGGAGGAACTTGCGGATGGCAAGCCCGGAACCCAGCGCGCCGATGGCCGCGCCGGACGCCAGGAAAATAGCCAGCACCCGCTTCCACAGAAGCTTGAAGTCCATCAGAATGAACAAACTGGAGCCGCCGTTTTTCAAAAGGGCACCGCTCACCGCGGTGTACACCGCCCACTGGAGGAAAAAGGCCATGACGGCCCCCATGAGGCCCAGGATCAGCCCCTCCACGATGAAGGGCCAGCGGACGAAGCCGTCGGTGGCTCCGCACATCTTCATGATGGCGATCTCCTCCCGGCGGGAAAAGGCGGCCAGCCGGGTGGTGTTGGAGATGATGAACAGCGACACCGCCGCCAGAATGCCGATCAGCACATAGGCCAGGGCGGTGACCGCGTTGCGCACCGCCACAAAGCCCTCCGCCACCTCGCCGGCGGCCCGGTAGTTGACCACACCGGGCAGGGCGTACACCGCCTCCACCGTCTCGGTGAACCGCTCCAGGTCGACGACGTGGATAGACAGCCGATCCCGCAGCACCTCGTCGGGCAGGTTGACATACAGCCCCTCGGTCTCATGGCCCTTCAGGTAGTCGGCCTTGGCCTGCGCCCTGGTGATATACTTCACCTCGCCCACATTGTCCAGCCGCCGCACCTGCTCCATGAGGGCGGTGATCTGCGACTCGCTGTAGTCCTCGTCGATGAAGGCCAGAAACTCGTTCTCCTCCTCCAGCTGGCTGAGCATGTTGTCCACGTTCACCGCCAGCAGGGAAAAGGACCCCATGATGATGAGGCAGGCCACGATCATACACACGGCGGCAAAGGACATCAGGCCGTGGGAAAAGATGCTGGAAAAACCCTCTTTGATAAAATAACCTATATTCAATCGTCTCATGCTCTGTAGTAGCCTCCCTGACCGTCCCGCACCATTTCCCCGTCCTTGATGGCCACCACCCGTTTGGAGAACCGGTTGACCAGGTCCCGCTCAT
>CAZCFU010000083.1:0-6274 GCA_964498005.1 uncultured Oscillospiraceae bacterium
ATCCCCGTATATTTTGGAGCGGTTTGAAAAAGAGGCCGGTTATAAATTCCGCCCCGAGTTCATCATTGACCAGGGGTATTACAACAACCAGTACCGGACGCCCTCTCAGGAATACAAGGACTTCATGGCCTTCCAGCGCCGGGAGGTTGCCGCCTTGGCGAAGGAAATGGTGGACATCACCCACGAGCTGGGCAAAGAGGCCATGATGTTCCTGGGCGACCACTGGATCGGCACCGAGCCGTATCTGGACGAGTTCAAGTCCATCGGGCTGGACGCGGTGGTGGGCAGCGTGGGCAACGGCTCCACCTTGCGGCTCATCTCGGACATTTCCGGGGCGGTAAAATACACCGAGGGCCGTTTCCTGCCCTACTTCTTCCCGGACACCTTCCATGAGGGGGGCGACCCGGTGCGGGAGGCCAAGGAAAACTGGGTCACCGCCCGTCGGGCCATTTTGCGCAAGCCCATCGACCGCATCGGCTACGGCGGCTACCTGAAGCTGGCCTGCCAGTTCCCGGAGTTCATCGACTACGTGGAGTCGGTGTGCGGCGAGTTCCGGGAGCTGTACGAGAACATCAAGGGGACGACCCCCTACTGCGTCAAGACAGTGGCGGTGCTCAACAGCTGGGGCCGCGCCCGTTCCTGGGGCTGCCACATGGTACACCACGCTTTGTACCACAAGCAGAACTACTCCTACGCCGGGGTGATCGAGGCCCTGTCCGGCGCGCCCTTTGACGTGCGCTTCCTCAGCTTTGACGAGGTCAAGGCCGACCCCCATGTGCTGGACGGGGTGGATGTGGTGCTGAACATCGGCGACGGCGACACCGCACACACCGGCGGCGCGGTCTGGGAGGATCCGGACGTCTCCGCCGCTGTCAAGCGGTTCGTGCACAGCGGCGGCGGCCTCATCGGCGTGGGCGAGCCCACCGGGCACCAGTACCAGGGCCGGTATCTCCAGCTTTCCGGCGTGCTGGGCGTGGAAAAGGAGACCGGCTTCACCCTGGGCTACGACAAATACAACTGGGACGAGCATCCGGGGCACTTCATCCTGGCCGACTGCCCGGGCGAGGTGGACTTCGGCCAGGGCGGACGGAACGTCTACGCCCTGGAGGGCGCCCAGGTTTTGATCCAGCGGGAAAAAGAGGTCCGACTGGCGGTGAATGAGTATGGCCAGGGCCGGGGCGTGTATCTGTCCGGCCTGCCCTACAGCTTCGCCAACAGCCGCCTGCTCTACCGGGCCATCCTGTGGGCGGCCCACGGGGAGGACGATCTGCTGCGCTGGTTCTCCTCCAACGAAAACGTGGAGGTCCACGCCTTTGTGGCCAACGGCAAATTCTGCGTGGTGAACAACACCTATGAGCCCCAGTCCACCACCGTCTGGACGGACGGAGGGAAGAGCTTCCCCCTGGATCTGGCGGCAAACGAAATCAAGTGGTTCGAAATCCAGCAGTAAAGACGCAAAACACCCGCTTAGCCATATTGGATAAGCGGGCGTTTTTTCTTTTATCCCGGGCCCTTCTGCTTCGCGCGTCGGTCGGCCATCCACAGCGTCGCCGGTATCACGATCCCAACCGCGGCCAGGATCAGTCCATCCCCCCAGCTCCCGCCGCAGGAGCGCAGATAGAGGGACACGGGCGACCACCGCACCGCCGGGGCAAGGGCGGGGAACAGCAGAGACAGGTCGATCAGCACCGGGGACAGCAGCAGCGCCAGCACCGGCACAAAGGGCACCGCTGCCGGCAGGGCGCTCCACACCGCCCTCCACCGGGCCAGCGCCAGGGCCAGCGCCCCCCAGAACGTCAGGTAAGCCGTCAGCGGCAGGAAGCAGGCCCAGGGCCGTTCCAGCGCCAGCAGGGCCAGCGCCCCGGAGCACAGGGCGGGGAGCAGGGCCCCCGCCATCCGGGGCAGAAGCAGCGCCGTCATCCCCCGCAGGGGGCGCAGCCGACGGGCAAAGGGGCTGTCCAGCCACCGGCCCAGATCCATGGCGGTGAACAGCGCCCAAATGGACAGCACAATGGCAATCAATCCCGCCAGCAGTCCGTCCACCCCGCTGTCCGCCAGCGTGATGGGGTCCAGCGGCCGTCCGTCCACTGTCTCCATGGACACCAGCACCCGCTCCTGCTCCAGCAGCGACTCCTCCAGCCGGGGCCGTGCCTGGTTGGCTCCCTCCCGATCCAGGATGCCGCTGTCCACCAGATAGTCCTCCGCCACGCCGGGGGCGGTCAGCTCGGCCACACAGGCCGTCACCGTCTCCCGCACCATGGGGTAGACGGTGGAGCCGGGGCCCACCAGCAGGGTGAACAGCCCATCGGTGTCACGCCGGGCCAGCCGCTCCTCAAAGTCCTCCGGCAGCACCAGGGCGCAGTCCCAGCGGCCCGCCGCCACTTGACGCTCCGCCTGATCCTCGTCCGACCGGCAGAACGTCACCACCAGCCCGCCGCGCTTGTCCAGCCTGTTCCAAAACTCCTCCCCGCCCCGGGCGGGCAGCACCACTCCCACCTGGACGGGGGTGACCGCCTCCTCCGCCGGAAGGGCGAGGCGCGCGCCGAAGGTCAGCACCGGCAGCAGGAGTAGCAAAAGCCACGTCCGCCAGCCGGCAGCCTGGGCCCGCAGGGCGTTTTTCAGGGAGATCCACAAAAAGCTCACCGCTCCACCTCCTGCCGGTCCACCTCGCGGCGGTACAGGACCCAGGCCAGCAGACCCATCCCTATGGTAGACAGGGCCAGGCAAGCCCAGGTGGAGGCCGGTACCTCATAGCCCATGGGCCACGCCGCCAGCTGCCGCAGCCAGGTCACCGGGGACAGCCAGCCCAGCCGCTGGATGGTGCGGGGCAGCAGCACGGGCGGGACGATCCCTCCCGCCAGGCCCAGCGACGCCAGGGACGCCAGAAAGGCCAGCGCCCCACAGCCCGCCGCGCTCCCCGCGACCAGACAGCACAGGGCGCAGAACAGGGAACAGAACGCCGCCATTATCACAGCCGCCCCCAGCAGGGCCAGCGGGCGCTGTCCCTGCCCTGCCGCCAGCAGCGCGGGGGCCAGCAAAAACAGCAGGGCAGGCATTCCGGCGGCCCATCCGGCCGCGAAGCCCACGGCGCACCCCCTGCCCGCTCCCCGCAGCCGCCGCTGGAACCGCAGCCAGCCGCCGCTGTAAACCGGCATGAACAGCGGCGCGGCGGACAGCGCGAAATAGGCCAGCAGGGACAGGGCGTAGTGGAGGGGGATGGGCAGCGCCTGGGTGGCGGACACCATTTGGATTTGGAAGGAATTCGACCGATCCAACGCCATCGTGATGTAGCGCAGGTTGATGTCGATCATCGCCTGATCCCAGCTCAGCCCCTCGGGCGGGTTCTCTTCATACAGCTCCAGCACGGCGTACACCCCGCTCTGGAAGGCGGACAGGATATCCGAGGCGCCCTGCCCCACCCACAGCAACAGCAGGGATTCCAGCGGCCGGTCCCCCGCCACCACAAGCCGCAGATCCGGATTCTCCCCATACCGCACCCCTTGGATGAAGTTTTCCGGCAGGAGCAGCGCCGCCGTGACCTCCCCCCGCTCCAGCGCCGCCAGGGCCTGTTCCTCCTCCATGGCGACGATATGGCAGTATTGGGCGATGTCCTCCATCCCATTCATATACTGCTCCAATTGGCGGGGCGTGCCGTCCCCTTCGGGCGCGGCGACGGCCAGGGTGACGCCCTCCAGGCCCACCTCCTGGGCCAGAAGCTGTTCCGCCGCTGCCCCCGCCCCGATGGGCAGAAGAAGGCATAATAGGGCAAGCCCTGCCAACAGCCAGAGCTGTTGGCGGAGCCTGCCCAAAGTCAAGATCAAATAGGTTTTGAAAAAGCGGAGCGTATCCATCCGTTTATCAGTAGAAGGCCCAGAACAGATCCTCCGGGATCAGAGCCATCATGTCATAGACCCATTCCTGGGCGTAGTACTCGATGTCGTAGTACAGATCCATCAGGTCATACAGATCCATATCGCCCAGCAGCGTCGAGTCAGGCAGGAATGCCGCCACACCGTCAAACGGGCCCACGGAATAGTCCACCGACAGCGAGCATATCTCCATCCCGGCAGTCGACAGGGCCACATCGTCCAGACGCAGATCGAGAGAGTCCTTCCCGGCGGTGAGCTGGCCCGCCATCTTCACGGAGGCCATGTTGTTCAGGTTGAGCCGCCACTCAAAGTTGTCGGCCTTGGCCTTGGGCTCATAGCTGTAATTGGAGCTGATCCGGAACAGGGTGCTCCCGCCGGAGCGCGCACGGAGGGTCGTCGCGTCGGTGAACACGCCGCCCTTGCCGCCGTGGCTGCCGGTGGACTCGATCAGCACTTCATCGCCGTCCACGGCGATCCTGAGGCTGAAGTCGTCCACATAGTTGTCGCCGCCGCCCAGGTACAGGCCAAACTCCACCCTGCTGCCGTTCTGCTCCGTGGAGTACTCCATCGCGCACACGTAGCCGCCGTCGAGATAAACCTCCAGCTCCACATCGCCCATCTCCCGAAGCGCCTGCTTCAGCGCGTCAAATACCTCGCCATAGGGATCCATGCCGCTCATATCCGGCAGGATATCCCCGATCATGTCCTCGTCCAGCCCAATGCCCCGCAGGAACTTTCGCGACTGCTCCTGGCTGTCCACCAGCGCCATGGCGTCCGACAAAGCGTCGATGTAATCCTCCATCGCCTCCTGGGGAATGATGACGAGGTAAGCGGCCGCGTCCACGCTGTTTCCATTGACCTCAATGGTCTTTTTGCCGCCCTTTTCCACTTTAATGGCGTCCGCCAGCCTCTTGGCGGCCTCCTTGAGCTCCTGCTCCATCTCCTCAGGCTGCTGGCCGGAGACGGTCTCCTCCGCCAAATCGAAGAGGTTGAAGCCGATGCTGCTCACGTCGATGTACTCGTCCTCCATGCCCAGCCGAACCAGGTCGGCGCCCAGAGTCTCGGTGTCCAGCCCGTAGGCGTCGCCCCCGGTGAACTGGGGGGAGGCGAAGCTGAGCACATTGTCATTCACCGCCATCAGGAAGGACGCGATTTCGTTGTCCCCCCAGAACGCGGCCAGCTCGCCGCCCAGCGTGCGGCGCTTCTGATCGTAGTCTGTGCTCATGCGCAGGCCCAGCCCCTGCAAAGAGGACAGGTCATAGCCCACCAGCCCGCTGTTGACGCTGTTCAGCTCCATGCTGAAGCTCTGGCTGACGGACTTGCTCTGGGTCAGCTCTGCCATATTGGGGAGGCCCATTCCCTCCCCGGCCTTTGAATAGGCGGCCATGGTCTTGGCGAAGGCGGCCTCCACCTTCCCCTTGGGGGAGGAGAACACGCCGGAAACAAGCATGAACACCACCGCCGCCACGACCGCCACTGCCGCCACGGCTCCGCCGATGAACAGGCCCTTCTTTCCGCGCTTCTCGGTGTCCTCCGGGGGCGTCGGGGGAGACGCCGGGACACTGCCGCCCGCCCCCGCCGAATAGGACGGGGAAGCCCCATAGGAATAGGTGTAAGAGCCCGTGCCGGCGGCGCTTTCCGATGTGGACGCCGGATTTGGCGTGAACCCAGGGTTTGTCATGGGCGCCGGATCCGGCGTTGTCTCCGCCTTGGGAGCAGACGCGGCGACCACCGCGCCGCAGTGGGGGCAGAACCTTGCCGCGTCACTGATCTCTTTCCCGCATTGCACACAAAACATCATGATCCCTCCATTCTTATTTTTGGGCCGTGCCGCTCTAAGACAGCAGCCGGCCATCCTCCAGCCGCAGCACCGCGCCGCACAGCCGGTCAAGCTCCGCCTGGTGGTGGCTGCACCACACCAGGCTTCCGCCTCCGGCCAGGAATCCCTCCAGCCAGCCCAGCAGCCGGGGCACGTAGTCCCGATCCAGCCCGGCGGTGGCCTCGTCCATCAGCAGGATCTGCGGCCTGGGCAGCAGGGCCATGGCGATGCTCACCCGCTGGGCCATCCCGCCGGACAGGGCGCGGATGGGGCGGCGCAGCAGGGGCTCCAGCCCCAGCAGCTCCAGAATATCCTCCGGCAGGGGGCCGGTCAGGCCGCACGCCCGCTGCCAAAGGGTGAGCTGCCGTCTCACGGTCAGCTCCCGGGCCAGCTCGGCGCTCTGGGGGGCGTAGCCCACCTGCCGGCGCAAAAACTGCCGGTCACCCAGGACGCCGCGGCCCTCAAACAAGATATCGCCGTTGTCCGGCCGCTCGATCTGGGCCACCAGCCGCAGCAGGGTGGATTTCCCCGAGCCGTTGCTGCCCGCCAGCCCCAGGCACTGGCCCGGCGGCAGCAGGAAGCTGAC
>CAZCFU010000084.1:0-6248 GCA_964498005.1 uncultured Oscillospiraceae bacterium
CTTACTTAAACCAGAACAGGAGGAAGAGAAAACATGAAGAAACGACTTTTGTCAGCCGCTCTGGCCCTCGCCATGGTGCTGACATTGATCCCGGCTACCGTCGTCCCCGCGTTTGCCGCGGTGGAATATGGGGCCATCAGCTCTGCGGCCCCCGGCTCTACCATCAAGTCTCAGACATTGGACAAGGAAGGCAACGTAACCAAGACGACCTACTATTATGAGGCGATCACGAATGCCCAGGGTCAAATTACCGGCTACAACACCGTCACCGTGACCCGCTTCGCCGGCGGCAACGACGGCACCAACCGGATCTACGGCCACTGGTATTGGCTGAACAACCGGGATCCCCAGAATCCGGTGTATCATGAGGTCACCGAGGGCATCATCGTGGGCAACAACGGCTCCGGCCAGTGGTACCCGGATCAGGACGCGTTCGTTACCCAGAACACCAACAACGCCGGCGTGACCACCAAGGCGCTGCGCAGCACCACCTTCACCCTGCTGGGCAGCACCAGTGTTTCCATGACCGGGTTCACCACTACCAACTACTGGACGAGCACCAGCCTGAACGTGGATATGGAGGGTACCGGCACCCTGACCGTGCCTGCGAACCTGACCAATCTGACGGTCACCAGCAAGTTCCAGAGCACCCAGACCGGCACTGTGGCCGGCCTGGACAGCATTGACCGCAGCGCTTACGTCACTGCCCCCAACCCCACCAGCGGCGTGACGCTGAACGCCACCAACGTCAACATTGCCTCCATCGGCCTGACCGGCCGGGCCAACAACGTGACGCTGAATAACTGCGCCATTGCTGGCACCATCAGCATGGCCGGCAATTACCGCAATTCCCAGAACGCTACTGCCGATACCTGGGCCGGCCAGACCCTGACCACCAGCGGCGGCACGACCATCGGCGGCGCCATCACGATCAATGGCGACGGCAACAACGTGCGGATCGCCGACACGAAGGCCGGCAGCAACAACCTGTCCGTCACCGGCAACGGCACCGTCTCCATCAGCGGCGCCACCACCCTCGGCAACATCACCGCCTCCGCCCGGAACACCACCGGCGCTTATCCCACTGTCAATGTCAGCGGCGGCACCGTGGGCACCATCACCCAGGGCACTGTGGCGGGCAATAAGAACTCCATCACCGTCACCGTCAGCAATACCAACACCCAGACCGGCGCGATCACTGTTGACAAGGGCACCGTGAACCTGACCAACGGCAACGTGAACGGCGGTGTGACCGTCAATGCCGGCGCGCTGAACGCCACCCAGGACAACGTCCATGTCAGCGGCACGCTGACTCTGGGCGGCACGGATACGACCACCCTGAACCTGTCCGCCACCAACAGCACCTACGGCGGCATCACGGTCGCTAACGGTAAGGGCCCCAACCTGCGGATCACCGGCTGGAACGCCAGGCGCCTGGTCGAGGGCAACGGCAGCAACTACGGCACTGTGAATTTGAACGACTACACCGGCAACGGCATCACCGGCGGTTCCTTTGACAGCGCCCAGACCTTTGAGAATGCCACCAAGATGAAGTGGCTGGGCCAGAACGTCCAGTTCTACGTTAAGAACACCGCCACCAGCTCCACCGACCTGTACAACGCCAATGAGGCGGCCCGCGCCATCTCTGACATCAGCACGGATAACGCCAAGACCGCCGGCAACATCATTGTGGTTGGTCAGACTGCCGCGAACAACATCGTTTTGAAGAACGGCCAGAACACCTTGGCGCAGATCGGCTACAGCGCCACCACCGGCCTGATCATGCCCGAGTCCATCAACGGCATGAAGATCGCCCAGTGGTATTCCCCTGAGAACCACAACATCATCCTCACCTCCGGCGTGGTGCAGGGAATTCCCCTCCCCGCTGGTGGCGGCAATACGCTTGAGCTGAACGCCAGCGGCATCACCGCCGAGGCCAAGAAGATCACCAACGCCACCGTTTCGGGGGCGGCTCCTGTGACGAACCAGAACGTGCGTGTGGCCTTGAACGGCAACAACATCGCACTGTCCGGCGCGGTCGAGTCCGGCGTGGGCGGCATTTCCACCATCTATGTGGATCTGATCACCGACGCGGTCGATGAGAACGGTGCGCCCATCAAGCTGGAGAGCGTGGCCATCGACTACTATCCGAACACCAAGCAGGTCAAGTTCAACATGATCCAGCCCTCCGTGAACGACGCGGGCGGCATCATCAGCCCCGACGGCACCGTCCTGACGCTGAACAACGGCACCGGCGAGAAGTACACCGTCAGCGCGAACCTGGCTATTTCCGCCCCCACCCTGGGCCTCTACATGGGCGCCGCCAATAAGAGCCCCATCGTGGTCACCACCGGCGGCAAGCTGTCCAGCTGGACCGGCCCGGAGCGGCAGGAGCTGATCGACTTGATCCAGAAGGACGGCACCTTCACCATCGGCAATAACCGCGCCGTGCTGGAGGCCATCAACGCCGCCCAGGCCACCATCACCAGCGACAACAGCGTGGCCGGCTGGATCACCAACGCCAAGACCAACGTCTGGCGCAATGGCTACAAGAGCACTAAACCCGAGACGACGGTCAACACCGGCACCAACGGCTTCGCGGCCAGCAATGGCAACGCCCTGACCCCGAACACCGGCGCGTTCGACAGCACTACGCCCGAGGGCGCGGAGATCGCCACCCTGTTCGCTAAGGCCTACATCGTGCCCTACCTGGTGGTGAACATCACCGATTATGACCGCAACGGCACCATGACCGCCACCCTGACCCCCTACTACCGTGTGGACGTCAGCGGCGCGACTTATAGCGAGGACTTCTATTACACCGTGCAGGCTGGCCGTCCCATGAGCGCCCTCACCGGCACGATGTGCCCCAATGGTGTTGAGGTGGATCTGGGTCTGCCCGCTGCTTTCGACACCCTGAAGATGCACCAGGACGGTAAGTATGTCTATACCGGCGCTGCTGGCGTGTGGACCATCACCCACGCCGGGGCCAACGGCTCCCTGGGCTCCATCGTGATCAACGGCCTGGAGGGCCCGATCAGCATGGGCAGTGACATCGCTAACCGTACCCCGACTACCGCGCAGCTGGGCTGCACTTATGACAGCCTGCAGGCCGCCATTGACGACACCGTGCGCGGCGCGATCATCCAGACCAGCGCTGGGGTCGGCGGCATCCTCGCCGCCGGCGAAACCATGGACACCATCACCATCGGCGGTGGTTATACCGGCAGCTGCGCTTTCACCATGACCGGCATCGCCCGCAAGGTGAAGGTCATCGCCATCGGTCAGCAGCAGGACGTGACCGCCAGCGGCGCTAACGTGGCCGTGGAGAAGCTCAGCACCCAGATCGCCAACGGCTATGCTTACGCCGTGGAGCTGAAGCAGGACGCCGTGGTTGCCGGTACTGTGGCCCTGGCCGCCCAGGGCACTGCCCAGGGCACCGTCAGCCTGCCCAGCAGCGCCAAGGTGGGCCAGACCGTCACCGTGACCGTCGTCCCCAACGCGGGCCAGACCGCTAACGGCGTCACCGTCAGGACCAACACCGGCGTCACTGTCAACGCGACCTCCACCGGCAAGGTCAATGAGTACAGCTTCACCGTGCCCACCGGCGCCACCAGCATTACCGTGACCCCGAACTTCGCGGCTTCGACCATGGCCACCTTCGCGTACACCAACACCATCCAGGGCACCGCTCAGGCGATCACCGGCACCGCTGACGGCAAGGCCCAGCAGGGCGCTACCGTCCCCGTCACCGTGTCCCCCAACAGCGGCTACCGCACCATCGGCCTCACCGCCCGGGGCAATAACGGCTCCAGCGCCTCGGTCACCCGCACCGGCACGAACAGCTTCAACGTCACTGTTCCCGCGGGTGCCACCACCGTGACCGTGACGCCCAGCTTCGACATCAACACCGGCACGCCCTTTACCGATGTGCTGTCCAGCCACTGGGCTTCCAGCTATGTCACCTGGGCCTACCAGAACAAGTACATCGAGGGCACCGGCACCTACACCTACAGCCCCTCTGCCTACATGACCCGCGGCGAGATGGTGGCCATGCTGTATAAGGCCGCCGGCTCCCCCTCTGTGGCCGGCCTGAGCAATCCGTTCACCAACCTGACCCCCAACAGCCACTGGGCTTACAACGCCTTTATCTGGGCCTATCATCAGGGCCTGATCAGCGGCGGCGCCATCAACCCCTGGGGCTACGCCACCCGCGCGGAGATCGTGGAGATCCTCTATAAGCGCGCCGGCTCTCCCACCGTGTACGGCACCAGCGGCTTCGCGGATGTGGCCAGCAACGCCACCTACTCCAAGGCCGTGACCTGGGCCCGCCAGAAGGGCCTGACCAACGGCTATAGCGGCAACACCTATTTCCGTCCCGCCTATGCCGTCAGCCGCGCCGAGATGGCCGCGTTCCTGCAGCGCGCGTTCGGCAAATAAACCGCATAGCGAAAACGGCACAAAAGGGGCCCGGCCAACTGGCCGGGCCCCTTTTCATCAAGGAGGATGAAGGATGAACAAGGAATCGCTGAAGAAGCTTTTTATCAGCTCGCTGTCGGGGTTTCTCTCGCTGGCGCTGGCCATCGTGCTGTATTTCTGCATCCAGCGGGCGGACGGGCTGCGCCAGAGCCTCCAGTGGCTGCGGGGAGTGCTGACGCCGTTTGTCTACGGCGGCACCATGGCCTACCTGCTGAAAACGCCCTGCGGCTTCCTGGAAGAACAGTTCGAGAAGTGCCTGCCGGAGAAGTACAAAAAGTATGTCACCCCGCTGGGCGTGGTGACGGTACTGCTCCTGGCGGTGCTGGTGCTCTATCTGCTGACCAGCATGGTGATCCCGGAAATGGCGGCCAGCGTGATCACCCTGGCCAACGCCGTGCCGGGGAAGATCGAACAATTCACCCAGTGGCTGCTGGCCCACCTGGAGGGCAACGAGGTGCTGCAAAACTACGTAAACACCGCCTTTGAGAACGTGGAGAAGTGGCTGACCAACTGGGCCACCACCGACCTGCTGCCCACCATGCAGGGGATGATGGGCGGCGTGATGAACACGGTGGGTTCGGTGATCACGGTGCTGAAAAACATTGTGCTGGGGATCATCATCTGCATCTATCTGCTGATGGGGCGCAAAAAATTGGCCCGCCACGGCAAGGCGGTGGTATACGCCCTGCTGAAGCCGGCCACGGGGGACAAGGTGCTGGAGGAGTTCCGCTTTATCGACAAGACCTTTGTGGGCTTTTTCGGCGGAAAGATCCTGGACAGTGCCATTGTGGGGCTGATCTGCTACGTATTCTGCATGGTCATGTCCGTCGTGGCGGGGTTCCAGAACGCGGTGCTCATCAGCGTGATCATCGGGGTGACCAACGTGATCCCGTATTTTGGGCCGTTCATTGGGGCGGTGCCCTCCGCGCTGCTGATCTTCATCAACAGCCCCCGGAACTGCCTGATTTTCCTGATTTTTATCGTCATCCTCCAGCAGTTCGACGGAAACGTGCTGGGGCCCAGGCTGCTGGCCGGCAGCGTGGGGCTCACCGGGTTCTGGGTGCTGTTCGCCATTACCCTGTTCCAGGGGCTGTTTGGCTTTATCGGCATCCTGGTGGGTGTGCCGGTATTTGCCGTCATCTACGACCTCATCCGCCGGGGCGTGGTGGCCGGATTGGCCCGCCACGACAAGTCGGACGTGCTCCGGGAATAGCGCCGCCGCGCGTTTCCCGGAGCGGGGCGGGGGTCAGGAACGAACCCTGGCCCCCCGCTCACAGCGGTTGCCCCAGGAGTCGATGAGCTCGTCCCCCCGGTAGACGCAGATGATCTCGCAGCGGTTGGAGCAGCCGCCGCAGCTTGCTTCCCGGGTGCGGAATTCCATGTTTTCGATGGCAAAATCGAATTCCTTCCGTCCGCTGCCCCGGCGGGCCAGAATGGCCACGCCCAGCGCCCCCATCAGGTGGCCGTTGGGATCCACGATGACCGGGCAGCCCAGCGTCCGCTCAAAGGCGGCGACCACGCCCTTATTTTTGCTCACGCCTCCCTGGAACACCACCGGGGAGACGATTTTTTTGCCCTTGCCCACGTTATTGAGGTAGTTGGCCGCCACCGCGTTGCAAACGCCGGCGATGATATCCTCCCGGGGGTGGCCCATCTGGATCTTGTGGACGAGATCGGACTCGGCGAACACAGTACACCGGGCGGCGATCTGGGTGGGGTGGGTGGAGCGCAGGGCGTAGTCTCCGATCTCCTCCACCTCGATGCCCAGC